>DATEOM010000123.1:0-2054 GCA_035274105.1 Microbacterium sp. | reverse complement strand
GAGAGCCAGACGGACCCTCGAGGAGAAGCATGGAGCACACGCGCAGAGCGCCCGCCCGCATACGCGAGGACCGACCGGCGAGATCCTGGGTCGCCTGGCTGGCGTGGCCATACCTCGTCATCTCTTCGACACTCCCATGGTTCGTGTGGGCCGGCATCGTGTACGACTCCGACAGCAGCGCGAACTATTGGCAGCCACTCGAGGTCGTGGGCTCATGGGTGCTGCCGCTCTTCGACGACGCGCTCGGCTTCGCCGGCGTCGTTGCGACGATCCTGGTGGCGGCGGCGGCGACCACGCGCTTCACCGGCGACTGGAGCGGAATCGCAGAACATGCGCGCACCCCGATCACCGCAACGCTGATCCTGTCGCTGTCCGCCCTGGCGGCACTGACCTCGCTGGCCGTGCCCGCTGCGGTCGCCGACCCCGGCGTCCTGCCGCGATCACTCCTCATCGGCGTGTGCGGGTGGCTCATTTCGTTCGTCGGCATGAGCATCATGGAGGTCGCGACTCCGGAGCAGGCGGTGGCTCGCGCGAGGAAGGCCCTCATCGTCCGCAGGGCGCGGGTGAGCCGACTCGGTCGTGCCCTTCCGGCCGAGGATCCTGCCCCGCCCGCACGACGGCGCGCCGAGATGTTGACGTGGGGAGTGCCTGCGGTGATCTGGCTCGTAGTCGGCGCCGTGCCCGTCGCCGTGCAGCTCGCGGGCTCGCCGTACTTCGGCCTCGGATCCGCACTCGCGGCGATGCTCTTCCTGTGGCAGCTGCTGATACTGATCGGCTGGCGCGCCTCCACCGATCACTCCGGCGGCCCCATCCTTCGCTGGATCCTTCGCTTGAGCCTCGCACTGCCCGCCGTCATCGGCTCGATCCCGATCGCTGTCACTCTCGCCCGTACCCCGCTGAGCTGGCTCGGCTGGACGACACTCGGTTTCAGCCTCGCGGTGATGGCGGTGCTCTACGTCCCGCGACTGGCGCGCCGCCTTCCCTGGATCAGGTCAATCGAAGACACATCGACCGCCCGCGGTCTGCGGCGGAGCCGGGATGCCTACGACGAGGCGCGCGTTCGACTCGGCGCGACGACTGTCGAGGCAACCGCTTCGGCGCCGCGCCACGACAACGCCCGTACGCCGCGGGAGACTCGATCGCCGCAGGGGAGTCGAGGCGTCCGCGGCGCGACGCAGCGCCCGAGAAGTCAGTCGTCGAGGAGCTCGGCCTCGATCACGTCGTCGTCGTCCGCCACGGGCTCGGCCGCGGCGGGGCCGTCGCTGGTCAGCACCAGCGAGGAGCCGTCGGCCGCGACATCCACCCGCACCACGTCGCCGTCGCGTACGCCACCCGACAGCAGCGCCATCGCCAGGCGGTCCTGGATCTCGGACTGGATGAGCCGGCGGAGCGGCCGCGCGCCGAACACCGGGTCGTAGCCGCGCTCGGCCAGCCAGGCACGCGCGTCGGGAGTCACCGCCAGCGACAGCCGACGGTCGCGCAGGCGGCGCTGCAACGCGAACACCGCGAGCTCGACGATCTGCGCGAGGTCGTCCTCGCTCAGCGCGGCGAACATCACGATGTCGTCGAGCCGGTTGAGGAACTCGGGCTTGAACGCCTGGCGCACGATCGCTATGACGGCGTCGCGCTTCTGCTCGGTCGACATGGTCGGGTCGATGAGGATCGGCGAGCCGAGGTTCGACGTGAGGATCAGGATGACGTTGGCGAAGTCCACCGTCCGGCCCTGCCCGTCAGTCAGCCGGCCGTCGTCCATGACCTGCAGCAGCACGTCGAAGACCTCGGGGTGTGCCTTCTCGACCTCGTCGAGCAGCACGACGGAGTACGGGCGCCGCCGCACGGCCTCGGTGAGCTGGCCGCCCTGCTCATACCCGATGTAGCCGGGAGGGGCGCCGACCAGGCGCGAGACCGAGTGCTTCTCGCCGTACTCCGACATGTCGATGCGCACCATGGCGTGCTCGTCGTCGAAGAGGAACTCCGCGAGCGCCTTTGCGAGCTCGGTCTTGCCGACGCCCGTCGGGCCGAGGAAGAGGAAGGAGCCCGTCGGGCGACCCGGG
>DATEOM010000122.1:0-3944 GCA_035274105.1 Microbacterium sp. | reverse complement strand
AGCGCGGCGAACACCGCGAGCCAGTCGACGAGATACGTGCGGCGACCGCCGGATCCCCCGTGCGCGGGCGCATCGAAGGACACGACGCGGCACCCCTCGGCGACGAGTTCGCGCACCAGCACCGAGAACTGGCTCGCGCGGCCGTTCCAGCCGTGCGACAGCACGACGGTGCGCGGTCCGTCGCCCCACTCGTACGTGTCGACGTCGACGCCGCGCCGGTCGATTCCGGCGATGCGCACCGTGCGCGGGCGGGCCCGCAGCATGGTGGGCTCGTCATCGCCCTGCACCGGCCGCGGCTTCGCCACGGAGCCGAAGAGCGGCATGGCCACGGCGGCTGCCCACCGGGGCGAGAGGACGGCCGCAGCGCGAACAGAGGCGCGTGCGCCGGCAAGTGCGAGATTCATGGTGCTCCGATCAGAAGAATACGAACGATCGTACTTATGAACACGAACGATCGTACGGTAATGTCGAGGCGTGACACAAGCCCCCATCGATCGACGGCGCCTCCGAGGCGACGAGTCGCGGCGCGCCGTGCTCTCGCACGCGGTCGACACCGCGACGGTGGATGGCCTCGAGGGCCTCACGATCGGCCGGCTGGCGGATGCCTCGGGGCACAGCAAGAGCGGCATCGCGACACTCTTCGGTTCGAAGGAGCAGCTGCAGCTGGCCGTCGTCGCCGCCGCGCGCGAGGTCTTCATCGACCGCGTCGTGGCGCCGGCCCGCGCCCGCACGCCCCGCGGCCTCGTCCGCGTGTGCACGCTTCTCGGTGACTGGCTGGACTACTCGCGCGATCGCGTGTTCCGGGGCGGATGCTTCTTCGCCGCGACCTCGGTGGAGTTCGACGCGAAGCCGGGTGCTGTCCGTGACGCGATCGTCGCCGCCTCGAGCGAGTGGGAGGACTACCTCACGGTGAGCATCGAGTACGCGATGGCCGCCGGTGAACTGCCCCTCCTCGACGACGCACGGCAGCTCACGTTCGAGATGGTGTCGTTCCTGGAGGCGGCGAACACCCGCTCGCTGCTGCACACGAGCGAGGAGCCGTACCGCCGCGCCGAGGTCGCGCTTCGCGCCCGTCTCACGTCGCTCGGCGGCGACCCCGGGCTCATCGCCACGATCGGCGCCGAGCCCGCGTCCTGACCCGGCACCCCCGCGCCGCAGCGGCCGCCGAAGCACGGGATTCCCACCGAAACAGGGGGCGACGTCCCCGGTCTCGACCGAAATCCCCTGGCTCGGCGGCGCGCGCTCCCGCACGCGAGGCCCCTGGTGCGCCCTCCCCCGGTTGCGACACGATGTCTCAATGGCCCGGTTCCTGCTGACGGCGATGCCCTTCACCGGGCATGTCACGCCGTTGCGCGCCGTCGCGCAGGAGCTCGTGACACGCGGCCACGACGTGCGGTTCTACACCGGCGGCGCGTTCCGGCAAGGGGTCGAGGCATCCGGAGCCGTCCTCGTGCCGTGGCGCGAAGCCCCCGACTTCGACGAGAACGATCTCCGCGCGACGTTCCCGCGGCTCGAGGGGCGCAAGGGCCTCAGGCAGGTGTTCGTGAATCTCCAGGACGTCATGATCGGCACGGCGCCCGCGCAGGTCGCCGACCTGCAGGCCGAGTGGGACCGCGAGCCGTGGGACGCGATCGTCACCGACGACACGTCCGTGGGCGCCGCGCTCTTCGCCGACCGCTCGGGGTGCCCGCGTGCCACGATCGTCGTGCTGCCGCTCCATCTCTCGAGCACGCAGGGTCCGCCGAGCGGCATGGGCCTCACGCCGGGCCGCAATCCCGTGACCAAGGCGAGGGATGCGGCGCTGCGAGGCATCGCGCCTCTCCTGATGCGGCCGCTCACCACGCCGATCGTGCGCGCCCGGGCGGCCGTCGGGCTGCCCGCGACTCCCCTCACCTTCGAGCAGACGACTCTCTCGCCCCAGCGCATCCTCGCCAGCGGGTCGCCCCTGCTCGACTTCGCCCGCACCGACCGCCCCGCGCACCTCGACTTCGTCGGGCTCCTCTCCGCGCCCACGACGTCGGCGCCGCTGCCCGAGTGGTGGGGCGACCTCGACGGCCGCACCGTCGTGCACGTCACGCAGGGCACGCAGAACATCGACCCCACCGACCTCATCCGCCCGGCTCTCGCCGCCCTCGCCGAGCGGGACGTGCTCGTCGTCGTGTCGACGGGTGTGCGCGGCCGCGACGACCTGCCCTTTCCCGTGCCGGCGAACGCGCGCGTCGCCGGGTTCCTCCCCTATGACGCGCTCCTTCCCCGCACCGCCGTCGTCATCACCAACGGCGGCTGGGGCGGCACGCTCACCGCGCTCAGCCACGGCATCCCGCTCGTCATCGCGGGCGGCGATCTCGACAAGCCCGAGATCGCGGCCCGCGTGGCGTGGGCGGGTGCCGGCGTCGACCTCGGCACCGGCACGCCCACCGCAGACCAGGTGGCCGCAGGCTTCGAGCGCGTCTCGACGGATCGGATGATGACGGATGCTGCCGCCCGCGTCGCCGCCGAGCTCAGGTCTCTCGGAGGAGCGCCACGCGCCGCCGAGCTCCTCGAAGGGTTCGCGGCCCGGTCGGGGCGGTGAGCGACGTGACGTCAGCGCCCGGCGAGCTCCTCCAGCAGGTCGTCGCCGGGGCGCACGTCGTCGAACGGCGCCTCGATGTCAGCGCGCTCGAGCAGGTCGGCGAGCCGCTCACGGCGCGCGCGGGTCACGAGGGTGACGACGGTGCCCGAGCGCCCAGCGCGGCCGGTGCGGCCGGAGCGGTGCAGGTACGTCTTGTACTCGTCGGGCGCGTCGGCCTGGACCACCAGATCGATGTCGTCGACGTGGATGCCGCGGGCCGCGACATCGGTCGCCACGAGCACGTCGATGCGACCCGACGTGAGCTTCTCGAGGTTGCGCGTACGGCGGGCCTGGTCGAGGTCGCCGTGCAGCGCGAGCGCCCGGATGCCCACGTCGTCCAGCTGATCGGCGAGCATCTCGGCGAACGCGCGGGTGCGGGTGAACACCAGGGTCTTGCCGCCGCGGTCGACGAGCGTGCGCAGGATGTCGCGCTTGTCGCGATGGTCGACCACGAGCACCCGGTGGTCGATGGTGCCGGTGCGCTGGGTCTCGCCGGCGACCTCGTACACGGCCGGCTCGCTGAGGAACTCCTTCACGAGCGACGACACCTCGCCGTCGAGGGTCGCCGAGAACAGCAGACGCTGCGCGTCGCGGGAGGTGCGGCGCATGATGCGCTGCACCGGCTCGAGGAAGCCGAGGTCGCACATGTGGTCGGCCTCGTCGAGCACCGCGATGCGCACTTGCGAGAGATCGAGCGCGCGCGACTCGACGAGGTCTTCGATGCGCCCCGGCGTGCCGATGACGATGTCGATGCCCCTCTTCAGCGCGCCGAGCTGCCGCGCCTTGGGCACCCCGCCGTAGATCTGCGTCGTGAACAGGCCGACGCTGCGGGCGATGGGCTGGACGGTCGCGTCGATCTGCAGCGCGAGCTCGCGCGTGGGCGCGAGGATCAGTGCGCGCGGCGGGCGACCGAACTCGCGCTTCTCCCGCGCTTGCGACCGCAGCACGCTCTCGACGAGGGGCGCTCCGAAGGCGATGGTCTTGCCGGAGCCGGTTCGCCCGCGCGCAAGCACATCGCGACCGGCAAGGATCGCCGGGATGGTCGCCGCCTGGATGGGGAACGGATGCTGCGCCCCCAGCTCTGCGATCGTCTTGACGATGTTCTGGCCGAGGCCGAGATCTGCGAACGTCACGTCTTCGACCGCGCCGGGCGCGACCGGGTCGGCCTCCAGCCGCTCGTGCACCACATCGCGGCGAACCGGCTCGTTCCGGCGAGGACCGGCGTCCCGCCGAGGCGCGGCATCCCGGCGAGGCGCGGCATCCCGGCGAGGCGCGGCATTCCGGCGAGGCGCCGAATCCCGCCGCGGCGCCTCGCCTCGTCCAGAATCACCGC
>DATEOM010000121.1:0-2173 GCA_035274105.1 Microbacterium sp. | reverse complement strand
GGTCCGCTCGCTCACCGGCATCGGTGCCGAGAAGGCGGTCAGCCACTAGCGCAGCGGGCAAGAGTAAGGGCCGGTCGGAGAGGCTACCGACCGGCCCTTGTCCCTTGCACCAAGAGTGTCCTGCAATCACATGTCGGTAGCTGCCACAGCAAAACAACTACCGTGCCAGCACTCTATAACGGTGGGGTAACGCTGACAAGGGTCCGTCGTGATCTTTTCGTGATCTTCACAGGCTGGTCGCGGTGAGCGGCCGCGTGAGTGTCCGATGACAACCCATCTGTAGTTTCTGCCATCGATTCTGTGGTTGTGACAGAAGACCTGTAGTTTATGCCAACCGATCTGTAGTTCGATGTCGGACGCCACCCGTACGGTGAGCGTCATGCAGGTGATGTCCGAGACGGCGCGGGTGCTCATCACGGTGAAGGCGTCGCCCCAGCCGTCAGCGAAGTATGGCGACACGGTGTGCGTCGCCGGCATTCGTGTCGACGGTGGACGCGCGGAGTGGGTGCGTCTCTATCCGCTCGCGTTCCGCTGGATGGGCGTGGAACAGCAGTTCAAGAAGTTCGACCTGATCGATGTCGAGGTGCGGCGCGAGAGCAAAGACAGCAGGCCGGAGAGTTACCGGCCTGACATCGACAGCATCAAGATCGTCAGGCACCTCGATGACTGGAGGGATCGTCAGCCCTTCATGGAGCGCGTCGCGCGCACCTCAACGTGCGCACTCAGTGCCGCAGCCGCGGAGCATCACGACGCACCTTCGCTCGGGATGGTGACGGTCAAGTCTGTCGAACGGCTGAGAGTTGAGCCGTTCGGCGAGTGGAGCGACCCCCAGAAGGCGCGCATCGCCGCCGCCGCCAACCTTGCACCGCTGTCACTGTTCGGGGACGCGACGAAAACGCCCCCGGAGCTAAAGGCTCCGAGGTTCATCGCCCGCTACGAGTATTACTGCACCGCCGACGGATGCCCAAGGCATGTCGGGCAGATCCTGGACTGGGAGCTCACCGCTCTGCAGGGGCGACTGCGCCGCGAGAACGACACCGACGCGATCGCGCAGATCGAGCGGAAGTTCCTTTCCCAGATGTTCGCGCCGGGTCGACAGACGTCGTTCTTCATGGGCAACTTCGAGGATGCGCGCAAACGCCATAGCTTCAGCGTGCTCGGGGTCTATTACCCGCCGGAGGGCATCGGCACCAGCGTGGGCTTGTTCGATCTAGACCAGGACGGATGAGCCCGCCACAGCGGCTATGACCTGCTCGCGGTGGCAGTGGGTCTGGTCTGCTTCGAAGCACAGTACGGCGACGGTGCGCTCCTCGGAGAGGGCCGCCAGGTCGCGCACCGCGTCGGCGCCGTCGCCACTGGTGATGAGCGCGCGGTAGCGCGCCCGTGCCGTTGCGCCCGCGTCTAAGGAGGCATCGGCGTACGCCGCTCGGTTGTCTTTCGGGTTGCCGAGTCGGCGGTCGTGGACATAGCGGATTCCTGCCGCCGACAGTGCCTCTGACAGTGCGCGCTTGGAGAAGCCAGGCTTGCGGGAAAGCGGAGTCAGTCTGATGTCGACGAGCACCTCGATGCCCTTCGCCTGGAGTCTTGCGACCAACTGGTCGATGCTGAGCCCCTCATATCCGATACCGATCACTTCGTGCTCCTTCCGGCTTGTGCGGACTCGCGCACGCTGGGCTCGGACTCGACACGTCGTCGAGCACGTCCGTGCACCGGCGCGGGCGAGGAACTCCTTTGCGCAGACGCTGCACGTGTGTGTACTGCCGCGGCGGCGGAGTTGTTCTTGTCGCACCTGATGAGCGAGCGCATGGAGCGACTCGTCACTCCGGGCAGCCAACTTCATGGAACGAATATATCTGTTACATCGCGTAGCCAGGCACCCCCTTGACCACGGTCGGCAGATGTGTACAGTGTGAACATACGCAGTCGCACACTCGGAGGTTCCGATGCAGAGCAGCACCCCGAACGCCCTCCCGCCCGTCGTCGATGCCGAGACGTGGCGCCGCGAGCTCGCTGAGCTCCGCGTGCGCGAGAAGGCGGCGACGCGGGAACTCGACGCCATCGCTGCGCAGCGCCGCCGGCTGCCGATGGTCGAGATGCCCGACTACACGCTCATGGGCGAATACGGCCCGGTGCGCCTCGTCGACGTCTTCGAGGGCAAGTCGCAGCTGATCGT
>DATEOM010000120.1:0-6715 GCA_035274105.1 Microbacterium sp. | reverse complement strand
GACGGCGAGGTGCCCCCGCCGCCGCGCCAGAACGTCTTCATCAAGGAGCTGCTGCGCAGCAACTGGGTGACCACGGTGCTCGCGATCGTCGTGGCGATGATCGTCGGCGGCATCCTGATGGCGCTCACCGACGAGGACGTCCAGGCGGCGTCCGGGTACTTCTTCGCGCGACCCGGCGACACCCTCGGCGCGATCTGGAACGCGGTCTACGGCGGCTACGAGGCGCTCTTCCGCGGGGCGATCTACAACCCTCGCGCGAACGACTTCGCGACGCAGATCCGGCCGCTGACCAACACGCTCGGCTTCGCCGCGCCGCTCATCGCCGCCGGCCTCGGCGTGGCGCTGGCGTTCCGCGTCGGGCTGTTCAACATCGGTGGCCGCGGCCAGATCCTCATCGCGTGCGCGACGGCGGCGCTGTTCACCTTCAACCTGAACCTGCCGATGTTCCTGCAGCTGCCCCTCACCCTCGCGGCCGGCATCGCCGGCGGTGCGATCTGGGGTGGCATCGTCGGCGTGCTGAAGGCGCGTACCGGCGCACACGAGGTGATCCTCACGATCATGCTCAACTACGTCGCGTTCTACCTCGTGACGTGGATGGTGCGCACGCCCGGCATCCTGCAGCGCCCCGCCGGCGACCAGCCGATCTCGGCGGCGACGCCGGCGAACGCGCAGTTCCCCGATCTGCTCGGGCCGCGCTTCCCGCTGCTGGACTGGGGCTTCCTCATCGTGATCGCCGCGACGGTGTTCGTGTGGTGGCTCGTCGAGCGCTCCAGCCTCGGCTTCCGCCTGCGCGCCGTCGGCGAGAACCCGCATGCGGCGCGGGCGTCCGGCATCTCGGTGCAGCGCATGTACATCTACGCGATGCTCTTCGCCGGTGGCCTCGCGGGCCTCGCGGGCATGAACCAGATCCAGGGCTCGGTCACCACCGGCTTCGACGGGCTGATCGACGCGGGCATCGGGTTCGATGCCATCACGGTCGCGCTCCTCGGCCGCAGCCGCGCGTGGGGCGTGTTCGCCGCCGGCATCCTGTTCGGCGCCCTCAAGGCGGGCTCGTTCACGATGCAGGCGTCGCAGGGCATCCCCGTCGACATCGTCCTCGTCGTCCAGTCGCTCATCGTCCTGTTCATCGCGGCGCCGCCGCTCATCCGCACGATCTTCTTCCTGCCGAAGACCGATGCCGAGAAGGCCGCCAGGGCGAGAGCCAAGGCCGCGAAGAAGGCGGTGTCCGCATGACCACGCTCGCACCCGCACCCGCGTCCGACGGGACGATCCAGCTCGCGACCGTGAAGGTGCGCCACCTCAAGCTGCCGATCACGCTCGCGATCGCCACGGCGCTGCTCGCGCTCCTCTTCCTCTTCGTGCCGCGCAACGGCATCAGCACGTTCCGCCTGAGCGACCCGAGCTCGTCGATCGGCCTGCCGAACGTGAGCGTCCCGACGGCCGTGACCTGCTGGATCCTGGTCGCCGTCCTCGTGCTCCTGACGCTCTGGGCGTTCTGGGACTCGGCGAGCTACCGCCGCACCGGCCTCTGGCTGCCGATCGTCTTCAGCCTCCTCGCCGTGTTCGCGTTCCTCGTGTGGGCGTCCGCGGGCGGCCTCGTGCCCGTCACCGGACTCCTGTTCGGCGCGCTGTCGCTGTCGATCCCGCTGATCTTCGGTGCGCTCGGCGGTGTCATCGGCGAGCGGGTCGGCGTCGTCAACGTCGCGATCGAGGGTCAGTTCCTCTTCGGCGCGTTCAGCGCCGCGCTGCTCGCGAGCATCACGCACAACCCGTTCGTCGGCCTCGTGGGCGCCATGGTGGGCGGCGTGCTCGTGGCGTTCGTGCTGGCTGCGTTCTCGATCAAGTACCTCGTCGACCAGGTCATCGTCGGTGTCGTGCTCAACGTCCTCGTGACCGGCCTGACCGGCTTCCTCTACGGCGCGCTGCTCGTGCCGAACGAGGCGGAGCTCAACCGCCCGGTGCGCTTCACGCGGTGGGAGATCCCGCTGCTGAGCGACATCCCGATCATCGGCCCGGTGCTGTTCAATCAGACGTTCATCGTCTACCTCATGTACATCACGGTGGCCCTCGTCGCGTGGGGTCTCTACCGCACCCGCTGGGGCCTGCGGCTCCGCGCGGTCGGCGAGCACCCGCAGGCGGCCGACACCGTCGGCATCAAGGTGAACACCAGCCGCTTCTGGAACGTCTCGCTCGCCGGCGCGATCGCCGGCATCGGCGGCGCGTACTTCACGCTCGTCTCGGTGGGCCAGTTCACCAAGGAGATGACGGCGGGCCTCGGCTTCATCGCCCTCGCTGCTGTCATCTTCGGCCGCTGGGACCCGGTCCGCGCGACTCTCGCGGCGCTGCTGTTCGGCTTCGCGACGAATCTGCAGAACCTGCTCACCGTGCTGCGGACGCCGATCCCCAGCGAGTTCATGCTGATGCTCCCGTACGTCGTGACGATCATCGCCGTCGCCGGCTTCGCGGGTCAGATCCGCGGCCCCGCCGCCGCCGGCAAACCGTACATCAAGGGATGACGAGTGTCCGCCTCGAACCCGAACGCCGCCGACCCTCCGGATACCCGCACGGTCGACCGGACGCTGCGGACCCCTGTGAAGCCTGACATCACCGTGAACGGAGTCCTCTGGTGACCGATATCGACTGGGATGAGCTGCGCGCCGCGGCGACGGACGCGATGCGCAGGGCCTACGCGCCCTACTCGCGGTACAAGGTCGGCGCCGCCGCCCTCGTGACGGACGGGCGCATCGTCACCGGCTGCAACGTCGAGAACGCGTCGTACGGCATCAGCCTCTGCGCCGAGTGCGGTCTCGTCAGCGAGCTCGCGAACTCCGGCGGCGGGAGCCTGGTGGCGTTCGTGTGCGTCAACGGCCACGGCGACACGATCATGCCGTGCGGCCGTTGCCGGCAGCTGCTCTACGAGTTCGCGATCCCGGGCATGCTGCTCGAGACGGTGTCGGGCATCCGCACCATCGACGAGGTGCTGCCCGACGCGTTCGGTCCGCGCGATCTGGAGGAGGCGGCACGATGAGCGTCGAGGCCTTCGACGCGGTCGACGTCATCCGCGCCAAGCGTGACGGCGGCGCCGTGCCCGAACCTGCCCTGCGCTGGATGGTCGACGCGTACACGCGCGGCTACGTCGCCGACTCGCAGATGGCGGCGTTCGCGATGGCGGTGCTCCTCAACGGGATGACCCGCGACGAGATCCGCGTCATGACCGACGCGATGATCGCGTCGGGGGAGCGGATGAGCTTCTCAGGGCTGGGCAAGCCGACCGTCGACAAGCACTCCACCGGCGGCGTCGGCGACAAGATCACCCTGCCGCTCGCGCCGCTCGTGGCGAGCTTCGGCGTCGCGGTGCCGCAGCTGTCGGGCCGCGGGCTCGGCCACACCGGCGGCACCCTCGACAAGCTCGAGTCGATCCCGGGCTGGCGGGCCGCCCTCTCGAACGACGAGATGTTCGCGCAGCTGGAGGGCGTCGGCGCGGTCATCTGCGCCGCCGGCTCGGGCCTCGCACCCGCCGACAAGAAGCTGTACGCGCTGCGCGACGTCACCGGCACGGTCGAGGCGATCCCGCTCATCGCGTCGAGCATCATGTCGAAGAAGATCGCCGAGGGCACCGATGCGCTCGTGCTCGACGTGAAGTTCGGATCCGGCGCCTTCATGCGCGACGTCGACCGCGCGCGCGAGCTCGCCCGCACGATGGTCGCGCTCGGCACCGACTCGGGCGTCTCGACGACGGCTCTCCTCACCGACATGAACACCCCGCTCGGCCTCGCCATCGGCAACGCCAACGAGGTGCGCGAGTCGGTCGAGGTGCTCGCCGGCGGCGGCCCCGCAGACGTCGTCGCGCTGACGGTGGCGCTCGCCCGCGAGATGCTCGCGCTCGCCGGCCAGCCCGACGCCGATGTCGAGGCGGCGCTGCAGGACGGCCGCGCGATGGACTCCTGGCGCGCGATGATCATCGCGCAGGACGGGGATCCGGATGCTGCACTCCCGGCGCCGAACGAGACCCACACGGTCACCGCGACCGAAGGCGGCTTCGTCACCGGCATGGAGGCGCTCCCGTTCGGCATCGCCGCGTGGCGCCTCGGCGCCGGACGCGCGCGCGCGCAGGACCCGGTCCTGCACGCCGCCGGCATCGACCTTCACGTGAAGCCCGGCGATCAGGTGTCCGCCGGCCAGCCGCTGTTCACCCTGCTGGGAGAGGATGCCTCGCGGTTCGACCGCGCCCTCGAAGCCCTCGACGGCGCGTGGGAGATCGGCCCGGACGCACCGGAGCGCACTCCTCTCGTCCTGGAACGCATCACGGCCTAGGCTGAGTCAGTCCCGCGCCGGTGCCCGGCGCGACGGCGGGCCGCAGCATCCGTCATCCCCATCCCCCACTCGCGATCGCAATCGAGGAGAACCCCATGCCCATCGACCAGCACGGCGACGCCATCCTCGACGGAGTGTCGCTGCGGAGCCTGCCCAAGGTCTCGCTGCACGATCACCTCGACGGCGGCGTGCGTCCCGCGACGATCATCGAGCTGGCAGACGCGATCGGGCTCGACGTCCCCGAGTCCGACGCGGACGACCTCGCGGACTGGTTCGCCGAGAAGAGCGACTCGGGCTCGCTCGTCGAGTACCTGAAGACGTTCGACCTGACGACCGCGGTCATGCAGACGCGCGAGGGGCTGACGCGCGTCGCGCGCGAGTTCGTCGAGGACCTCGCGGCCGACGGCGTGATCTACGGCGAGGTGCGCTGGGCGCCCGAGCAGCACCTCGGTCGCGGGCTGTCGCTCGACGAGGTCGTCGCCGCCGTGCAGGAGGGCGTCGAGGAGGGCGAGGACGCGGCCGAGAGCCGGGGCCACGACATCCGCGTCGGGCAGCTCATCACCGCCATGCGCCACGCCGACCGGTCGCTCGAGATCGCGCGGCTCGCGGTGAGCTGGCGCAATCGCGGGGCCGTGGGCTTCGACATCGCGGGCGCCGAGGACGGCTTCCCGGCCTCGAACCACCGCGACGCGTTCGACTACCTCGCCTCGGAGTTCTTCCCGGTCACCGTCCACGCGGGCGAGGCGGCCGGCCTCGACTCGATCCGCTCGGCGCTCATCGACGGCCGCGCCCTGCGCCTCGGCCACGGCGTGCGCCTCGCCGAAGACCTCGAGGTCGTCTCGCGCGCCGGCGAAGAGGTGCTCGTGCAGTTCGGCGACCTCGCACGCTGGGTGCGCGATCGCGAGATCCCGCTCGAGCTGTCGCCCTCGTCGAACCTGCAGACGGGCGCCATCGAGCGCTGGGGCACGACGATCGAGGACCACCCCTTCGACCTGCTCTACCAGCTCGGCTTCTCGGTGACCGTGAACGTCGACAACCGCACCATGAGCCGCACGTCGCTGACGCGCGAACTGGCGCTGCTCGCCGAGACCTTCGAGTACGGCCTCGACGACCTCGAGGCCTTCCAGCTCAACGCCGCCGCCGGCGCGTTCCTCCCCGTAGAAGAGCGCGAGGAGCTCATCGACCTCATCGCCGACGGCTTCGACGCCTGAGCCCCTGACTCTTCGTCGCTGTTGCCGAGATCAGGAGATCTGGCGGAGGCAGGACGATTCGCCGTGGATCGACCGGCGCTCGTCAGATCTCCTGTTTCGGGAGACGGATGCTGCGGGCCGGGCGATCTCGGGGACCGTCACGCGGCCGTCGCCCGCGACGTGGTACACCCCGGGCGGGCCGTCGGTGGCGCGCGCCATGACCGCGCCGACGTCGTCGGGGTTCATGACGTCACCTTCTTGCGGGCGGCGCCGCGCGCGCGGCGCGGCGCGCGGGTCGCGGCATCCGTCTTCAGCCCCTGCGTGGCGGTGCGCACCGCGCTGCGGTACGCGTCCTTGTTCACGTAGTACGCCATGCGCTCGAGTCCGAGGTAGTTGTAGCCGCCGGTGAGGTCGGGCCACGGCTCACCCGAGACCCGCGCGCGAAAAGCCGAGGCCCGGTCGGGATGGCGCTCGAGTGCCGCGAGGTAGGCGGCGATGAGCTCGGCCTGCTCGTAGCGGCCTTGCCAGCCGATTCCGGATGCCTCGATCATGCCCATCACGTAGAGACCGTTGAACGTCGGGGTGAACGTGTTGAGGAACAGGCGCGGCGCCATGCCCGACCACTCCAGCGCCGCGCGGTCGACGAACGGGTAGTCGAGCTTGTAGCCCGTCGCGAGGATCACGGTGTCGTACTCGCCCGAGGATCCGTCGCGGAAGTGGACTGTGCGGCCGTCGAAGCGGTCGATGTCGGGGACGATCCGCAGGTCGCCCTGACCGAGGTGGTTGAGGATGAGGGTGTTGACGATCGGGTGCGACTCGTAGATCTTGTAGTCGGGCTTGGGGAAGCCGAACCGCACCGGGTCGCCGGTGAACGCCCGCAGCACGCGCGTGTCGACGAACTGCTTGATCCGCGCCGGCAGCGGCTTGCCCTGGTTGAGGGTGTCGGACGGCTTGCCGAACAGATAGCGCGGCACGAAGTAGTAGCCGCGGCGCACACTCATGTCGACGGACGCGGCGTGGTGCACGGCGTCGACCGCGATGTCGCAGCCCGAGTTGCCGGCGCCGATGACGAGCACCCGCTTGCCGGTGAGCTGCGTCGCGGACTTGTACGCGCTGGTGTGGAGGAGCTCGCCCATGAACTCTCCGCGGAACGCGGGGACGTTCGGCTCGGCGAGGGTGCCGTTCGCGAGGATGACCCCGGTATAGCGCTG
>DATEOM010000119.1:0-2241 GCA_035274105.1 Microbacterium sp. | reverse complement strand
GCGACGGCGGCGCCGTGTCGCGTGCCGACGTGGCCGCGGTGATCGCGGCGACCATCGCGGACGACACCACGATCGGGCGCACCCTCCGATTCGGCGGTGGCGACGAGGTCATCGGGCACGCGATCGCGGGCTGAACCTCAGTCCTCGCTGGAGTGCAGGCCGCGACGCGCCGACAGCAGCGTCACTTCGGGGTGATCTGCGACCAGGCGCTCGGCGTGGTCGAGCACGTCGCGCACGTGCGACGACCCGGACGCCACGATCGACACGCCGATCTTCGCCCGCCGGTGCAGGTCGTGCTCGCCGACCTCGGCGGCCGCCGCCTCGGTGCGCCGGCTGAGGTCGGCGACGAGCGGACGCAGCACGCTGCGCTTCTCTTTGAGCGAGCGGACGTCGCCGAGCAGCAGGTCGAACTCGATCCACCCGATCCACATGGGTCCATCGTGCCAGCGGCCGCCGGTGGGTGAGCGCGGCTTAGGCTCGTGTCATGCTCGCCACCGTCATCCACGCAGCCCGCGACATCCGCGTCGAGAACGTTCCCGATCCCGTGCTGTCCACCGGGGGCGACGCGATCGTGCGCGTTGTCGCCGCCTGCGTGTGCGGCTCCGACCTCTGGCCCTACCGTGGCGTCACCCCCACGCACGAGCCGCACCGCATCGGTCACGAGTTCGTCGGCATCGTGGAGGAAGTGGGCGCCGAGGTCGAGGTCGTGCGCCCCGGTGACTTCGTGATCGCACCTTTCTACGTGTGCGACGGCACCTGCGCGAACTGCCGCAACGGCGTCAGCACGTCGTGCCTCGCCGGCGGATGGTGGGGCGCCGACGATCGGTTCGGCGGCTCCGCCGACGGCGGCCAGGGAGAGCGCGTGCGCGTGCCGCTCGCCGACGGCACCCTCGCCGTCGTGCCAGGGCCGGTCGCCGATGCCGAGATCCCGGGGCTCCTCACCCTCAGCGACGTCATGGGCACCGGCCACCACGCCGCGGTCTCGGCAGGGGTGGGTCCGGGCGATTCGGTCGCCGTGGTGGGCGACGGGGCGGTCGGTCTCTGCGCGATCATCGCGGCGAAACGCCTCGGGGCGACCACGATCATCGCGATGTCGCGGCACGCCCAGCGCCAGGCGCTCGCGCGCGAGTTCGGCGCCACGCACCTCGTCGAGGAGCGCGGGGACGCCGGTGTCGAGGCGGTGCGCGCGCTCACCGGCGGCATCGGCGCGGATCGCGTGCTCGAATGCGTCGGAACGAAGGAGTCGATGGACCAGGCGCTGCGCTCGACGCGCCCCGGCGGCATGGTCGGCTACGTCGGAGTCCCCAACGGCGGGCCCGAGTTGCCCGTGCGGCAGATGTTCAACCGCAACGTCGGCGTCAACGGCGGGGTTGCGCCGGTGCGCGGCTACATCGAGGAGCTCCTGCCCGACGTGCGGTCGGGCAGGATCCAGCCCGGCCGCGTATTCGACCTCGAGCTGCCGCTCGAGCAAGCCGCCGAGGCGTACGCCGCGATGGACGAGCGTCGCGCGACGAAGGTGCTGCTGCGGCCCTGAGGGCAGCGCACGGCACGCCCGAACACCTGGTCCGCGAATCGCGACGCGCCGCGCGCCTGCGGATCACAGGGCGTTCGTACGGTAGAACAGCAGGAAGTCGAAGGGAACCCGGACCGTGAAGCTCGTCAAGCGCATCGTCGTGGTGCTCATCATCGCGTTCGCGGCGTTCTACCTCATCACCCGCCCGCAGGACGCGGCGAACGCCGTGCAGGGCGCGGTCGGCGCCGTCTGGGGTGCCGGGGTCGCCGTCATCGACTTCTTCATGGCGCTCGCCCAGGGCTGAGATGTTCGATCCGCGGATCGAGAAGCACCTGATCTCGGATCAGGGAGAGCACGTCGTCGACGAGGTGCGCAAGCACTGGGCCGCCACGGTCTCGGCGGTGCTCGAGCTGTTCGGTGGCGTCGTCGTGCTCCTCCTCACCTTCTTCGTCCCGGCGCAGGCCTGGTGGGTGCCGGCGCTTCTCGGCGCCGCGGTGACCCTGCACGCGATCTGGCGGGTCTTCGAGCAGCACACCGACCGCTTCGTCATCACCAACATGCGCGTCTTCCGGGTGCACGGCATCCTGTCGCAGCGCATCGCGACCATGCCCCTCGCGCGCATCCTCGACATCTCGGTCTACAAGCCGGTCGTGGGAAGAGTCTTCGGCTACGGGCACTTCGTCTTCGAGTCCGCGGCGCAGGAGCAGGGCCTCCGCGAGATCCGGTTC
>DATEOM010000118.1:0-4776 GCA_035274105.1 Microbacterium sp. | reverse complement strand
CCGATGAGGTCGTCCACGAGCTGGAAGGCGAGCCCGAGCCGCCCGCCCGCCTCGCCGAGCACGCGCAGCGCATCGCCGTCGGCGCCGCCGAGCAGTGCGCCCGCCTGCAGGGGCGCGCGGAAGGTGTACACGGCGGTCTTGTTGAACGCCGTGTCGAGCGTGCAGATGCGGGACGGATGCTGCGCCGCGACGCTGTTCTCGACGTCGGCGAGTTCGCCGGCCGCTGAGATGAGGACAGCGTCGTCGAGCAGGGTCAGGAGGCGGTCACGCGTGGCGTCGTCGGTATGGGCCATGGCGACGAGGCGGAAGGCCTCGTGCAGCAAGATGTCGCCCGCGAGGATCGCCGCGGCGTCGCCGACGAGGGCGGCGCTCTCGGTGTCGGCGCCGTCGTCCTGTGCGCGCCGCCGGAACTCGCCGCCGATGTTCGGCACCCCGCGCCGCATCGTGTCGTGGTCGATGACGTCGTCGTGCACGACGAACGCCGTGTGCAGCAGCTCGAACGCCGCCGCGACGGAGAGGGCGGCGGACGCATTGGCGTCATCGGTGCGGAATGCGTCGAAGGAGGCGGTGACCAGCGCAGGTCGCAGACGCTTGCCGCCCTGCGCGGCACGGGTGATCGCGTCGCCCAGCGCGCCGGATGCCGGCCCCAGTTCGGCGGTGCGCTCACGGATGCGCGCGAGCGCGCCGTCGATCGCGATCCGGAGGTCGGGGTCGGCCGCCGCGGGGATCATGACGCGCGTCTCTCGCGCGCCGGCGTCTCGAAGAGGTGCAGCTGCTGGGCCTGGAGCACGAGCCACGGGCTGAACGCCCACGGCGTCGCCTCGAGCGAGACGGCGAGCGCCTCGGGCTCGACCCATCGCGCGTCGACGGCCTCGAGCGGGTTGAGCACGGGCTCGTCGTCGGTGTAGGCGGTGTACACCGGGCACACTTCGTGCTCGACGATGCCGTTCGCGTCGGTGGCCCGGTAGCGGAACAGGGGAAGTGCGACGCGGAGCTCGCTCAGCGTGATCCCGAGCTCGTAGTCCGCGTGGCGGCGGACCGCCGAGAGCACGGGCTCCGCCGGGCGCGGGTGGCCGCAGAAGGAGTTCGTCCAGACGCCGGGCCAGGTGCGCTTGGTGAGCGCTCGGCGGGTGATGAGCACCTGGCCGTCGCGGTTGAGAACGTGGCAGGAGAAGGCGAGATGAAGGGCGGTGTCCGGGCCGTGCACGCTGGATTTCGGAGCCGTGCCTATGGCGCGGCCGTCATCGTCGAGCAGGACCACGTGGTCGGTGTCGGGCATCCGATCATTCCTTTCAGATTGCTAGTTAAACTAGCAATACCTCTTGTGCGATGCTACAACGGGTCGGGAGGAACGTCCACGAATGTCCGAGCGCTGGTTGCCACAGACGAACCATGAGCACGCGGTGATGCGCGTGCTCACGTCCATCCGTGCCGTCAGTGACGCCATGGAGCGCATGCACAGCGGCATGAAGGGCGACATGGACATGAACGCCTCGGATGTCGCGGCGCTCCGGCTGCTCATCATCCGCGAACGGCAGGCGCGCTCGGTCAGTCCGCGCGACATCGCCCGCCATCTGCGGATCTCGACCGCGTCGACCACGAAGCTGCTCGATCGGCTGGTCGAGTCGGGTCATGTGGAGCGACGGCCCCATCCCAGCGACGGGCGGGGGCGCGTGGTCGTCCTCACGGAGGATGCGCGCAACGTCTTCTTCCGTGTGTTCGGCGATCGCCTGCGGGCGATGAGGTCGGTCGCGATGGAGTACGACGATGCCGAGCTCGCGGTGATCGCGCGCTTCCTGGACGACCTCTGCGGCGCGATGGACCCGGAGGGCTGAACCGCGACGAGGAGATGGATGCCCCGCACGGCGCCGCGGCACGACGAAGGAAGGGCGCCCCGTGACGGGACGCCCTTCCTTCGTTTTCTGTTGCGGGGACAGGATTTGAACCTGCGACCTCTGGGTTATGAGCCCAGCGAGCTACCGAGCTGCTCCACCCCGCGGCACAAGGAATAGCCTAGCACGGGGTTTGGCGTGGTCGTGACACGGGGGCGTCCGGGTTGCCTCGAACGCGCGCCGGAGGCAAGGATGAAGCATGTCCACCGCGCGCGACGCCCACCCTCGAGACGACCGTGTCGACGGGCGCGACGAGACGCCGGAAGAGCGCGCCGACCGCAACTGGAGCGAAGTGCTGCAGGAGGTGCGTGTCCTGCAGACGGGAACGCAGATCCTCACGGGCTTCCTGCTCGCCCTGGCGTTCCAGCCGGCTTTCGGCGACCTCACGGACTCGCAGAAGGCGTTCTACCTGGGGCTCGTGGTCCTGTCGGCGCTCAGCTCGATCGTGGCCCTCGCCCCGGTCGCGATGCACCGCGCGCTGTTCCAGCAGCGGGCGAAGGCCGAGGTCGTGCGCTTCGGGCACGTCGCCCTCGTCGCCGCGCTCGGGACCGTCGCAGTCCTGCTCGTGGGGGTCGTGGCGTTCGTGTTCGATGTCGTGCTCGGCGGATCGGCATTCTGGTGGGCGCTGATCCCGCTCGCACTCCTTCTCTTCGTTCTGTGGCTGGTCGTGCCCGCAATCCTCCGCGCGCGCCGCCGGACGAACGGAGCACGCCGATGACCGAGACCGTGCCCATCGGGGTGGCGCAGTTCGCGCCCACGGCCGACTCCATCGTCAACCTCGAGTCCATCGGGCAGCTCGTGGCCACGGCATCCCTCCGCGGAGCGCGCGTCGTGGTGTTCCCCGAATACTCGAGCTACTTCGTCGACCCGTTCGACGAGTCGCTCGCCGAGAACGCGCAGGAGCTCGACGGGCCGTTCGTCCAGGCGCTGACGCGGCTCGCGGCAGAGCACGACGTGACGATCGTGGCCGGGCTCCTGGAGCGCGCGAGCGACGGCGAGCGCGTGCGCAACACGGCGGTGGCGGTCGACGCGACCGGCCTGATCGCGCACTACCGGAAGCTCCACCTGTACGACGCCTTCGGGCAGCGGGAGTCGGACTGGGTCGAGCCGGGCGAAGCGGGACAGCCGCAGACGTTCGAGCTCGGCGGGCTGAGGTTCGGCCTGATGACCTGCTACGACCTGCGATTCCCCGAAGTCGGGCGGCTGCTCGTCGACGCAGGGGCCGATGTCTTCGTCGTGCCTGCCGAGTGGGTGCGCGGTCCGCTCAAGGAGCACCACTGGCGCACGCTGCTGCACGCCCGCGCGATCGAGAACACCGTGTTCGTGGCCGCGGCCGACCACCCGCCGCCCCTCGGAGTGGGCAACTCGCTCGTCGTCGACCCGCAGGGCGTCGAGCTCGCCGCGGTGGGCACGTCGACCGATGTCGCGGTCGCCCACCTCGACGTGGGCGCGATCGAGCGGGTGCGTCGCGTCAACCCCGCGCTGCGACTCCGGCGCTTCGGCATCGGGCCGCGCTGACCCGCGAGGTCATCCGAGCCGGGCGAGCCGGGATGCGGCGTCCTCGAGCACCTCGACGCGCTTGCACGCCGCGAAGCGCACGAGCGTGGAGTATTGCGCGCGGCGATCCGGCGTCGCGAAGGCCGTGAGCGGGATGGCGACGACCCCGGCGCGCTCGGGAAGCGCGCGACAGAAGGCCGCAGCATCCGTCGCTCCCAACGGCGCGGCGTCGACGACGGTGAAATACGAACCGGCGGGTGTCGACACGTCGAAGCCCGCCGTGCGCAGCCCCGCACCGAGCAGGTCGCGCTTCGCCCGCAGCGTGTCGGCGATGCCGCGGAAGAACGCGTCGCCCGATCGGAGGCCCACCGCCATCGCGGGCTGGAACGGGCTGCCGTTGACGTAGGTGAGGAACTGCTTGACCGCGAGCACCGCGTCGACGAGCGGGGCGGGGCCCGTGATCCAGCCGATCTTCCAGCCGGTCGTCGAGAACGTCTTGCCGCCCGACGAGATCGTCAGGGTGCGCTCGGCGGCGCCGGGATGCGTGGCGATCGGCACGTGGGGGTCGTCGAACACGAGATGCTCGTACACCTCGTCGGTCACGATCACGGCGTCATGGCGCTCGGCCAGGCGAACGACCTCGTCCCGCACGTCGGCGCCGAAGACCGCGCCCGTCGGGTTGTGCGGGTCGTTGACGAGGATGACGCGGGTGCGGTCGCTCACCGCGGCGCGGAGCTCGTCGAGGTCGGGCTGGAAGTCGGGCCAGCGCAGCGGCACCGTCACCAGCCGCGCCCCGGAGAGCGCGACGACTGCCGCGTACGAGTCGTAGTACGGCTCGAACACGACGACCTCGTCCTCGGGGCCGTCGAGCAGGGCGAGAAGCGCCGCGGCGAGCGCCTCGGTCGCCCCCGCGGTCACCAGCACCTCCCGCGCGGGATCGAGCCGCAGGCCGTAGAACCGCTCCTGGTGCTCGGCGACGGCCGACAGGAGATCCGGGATGCCGCGACCCGGCGGGTACTGGTTCGCGCCGTTCGCGATGGCCGAGCGGGCCGCGTCGAGCACCTCGACGGGGCCGTCCTCGTCGGGGAAGCCCTGCCCGAGGTTGATCGCGCCGGTTCTCGCCGCGAGGGCCGACATCTCGGCGAAGATGGTGGGGTGGATCGACCCGTCGGAACCGACGAGTCCGGCGCCCGCGGCCGTGCGGCGCCATGCACCGGTGATCTGTCGCATCGCTTCACCGTAATACCGGGCGGGCTCATCCCCGTTGCATAGGCGAGTCCCATTCGCGACATAAGAAACGCACAGCATCGGTGGGCACAGTGGTGAGTGCTTGGCAGAAGGAGCAACCATGAGCGACATCCAGGGCGAGCGCCCGGAAGACCAGACC
>DATEOM010000117.1:0-4733 GCA_035274105.1 Microbacterium sp. | reverse complement strand
CGCAAATGATCCGCGAGCGCGAGGACCCAGGCATGGCTCGCACGAACATACGAGGAGACGAAGGATGACCGCACAGAAGCTCGACGGGCGCGCGGCCGCGGCCCAGATCAAGGACGAGCTGCGCGAGCGCGTCGCCGCGCTGAAGGACCGCGGCGTCACGCCCGGCATCGCGACGGTGCTCGTCGGCGCAGATCCGGCGTCGCAGCTGTACGTCGGCATGAAGCACCGCGAGTCCGAGGCGATCGGCATGAACTCGATCCAGCGCGAGCTGCCGGCCGATGCCACGCAGGAGCAGGTCGAGGCGCTGATCGACGAGCTCAACGCCGACCCCGAGTGCCACGGCTACATCGTGCAGCTGCCGCTCCCGAAGCACCTCGACACCGATGCCATCCTCGAGCGCATCGACCCCGCGAAGGACGCCGACGGCCTGCACCCGACGAACCTGGGCCGGCTCGTGCTCAACGTCAACGCGCCGATCACCACGCCGCTGCCGTGCACCCCGCGCGGCGTGATCGAGCTGCTGCTGCGCAACGACTACGACCTCCAGGGCAAGGACGTTGTCGTCGTCGGCCGCGGCGTGACCATCGGCCGCTCGATCGGCCTGCTGCTCACGCGTCGTGAGATCAACGCGACCGTCACCCTGACCCACACCGGCACGGCCGACCTGTCGCACCACCTGCGGCAGGCGGACGTCATCGTGGCGGCCGCGGGCGTCAAGCACATCGTGCGCGCCGAAGACGTCAAGCCCGGTGCCGCCGTGCTCGACGTCGGCGTCACCCGCGAGGACGACCCCGAGACCGGGAAGTCCCGGGTCTACGGCGACGTCGCCCCCGACGTCGCCGAGGTGGCCGGTTACCTCTCTCCCAACCCGGGTGGGGTCGGCCCGATGACGGTGGCGCTGCTCATGACGAACGTCGTCGAGGCCGCCGAGCGCTCGCTCGCCTGACGTCAGGCCGCGACGAGCTCGTCGCGCGTGCGCGGGGCGACGGACTCGGCATCCGTCGCCCCGAATGATGCCATGCCACGCACCCAGCGCTCGCGGTCGGCCTCCGAGCCGTGTCGCACTTCTGCGAGGCGCGTGACCGCGCGCACCTTGACGCCGCAGTACTCGAGCGTCGCGTTGCGCAGCGAACGGATGGGCGCGTCGCGGTAGACCCACGCGCTCCAGAACCTGGGGGAGTCCATCGTCATGACGATGCGGGCGCTGCGCCCGGTGAGCAGCTTGTCCCACAGGCGCCCGGTCGGGCGGTAGCGGTACGCGAAGCCGCGCACGAAGACGCGGTCGATCCACGTCTTGAGCGCGCCGGGCAGCGACCCCCACCACTGCGGGAAGAAGAACACGAGGTGGTCGGCCCAGTCGACGTCGGCCACGTAGGCGGCGACCTCGGGCGTGAGCTGCACGTCGGCGTCGGTGCGAGGCAGGCGCACGTCATCGCGGACGGACGGATGCTGCGGCACGGCGTCGTTCGCGAGGTCGACGACGCGAACCTCGGCGCCGCCGGCGCGTGCCGCATCGGCGTACGACTGGGCGAGGGCGTGGTTGAGGCTGCCGGCGAAGGGCGTGCCGACGATCACGAGGATGCGGGGAGCGTTCATGCGAGGGTCTCCTGCGGGGCGGTCGGTTGCTGCTGGATGAAGGCGGTGAGGGCGACGAGCTGGGCGTTCAGGCGGGGAGCGTCGATGGGATCGCCCGCGAGCGAGGGGTGCGTCAGCATCGCGGCGAACTCGCGTTCGAGCACCTCGCCCGCGTCGCGCACGAGCGCCGTGCCCTTCTCGGTGAGGGAGAGCCGGATGCTGCGCCCCTGGCCGGGCTGGGAGGCCGCGGTGATCCACCCGTCGCCGACGAGCGCCGGCACCCGCTTGCTCACTGCGGCCTTGGTGACGCCGAGGCAGCGGGCGAGCGTCGTCATGTCGACGGGCTCGTGGTCGTACAGCACGGCCAGGAACTGGAAGTGGTTGAACGTCACCCCCCACCCCGCCTGCAGGGCGGCGTCGGCGAACGCGTCGAGCTCGGCGACGAGCTCGTGGAGGGTGAAGGTGAGTCGGTCGGACACAAGACCGAGTAAACCAGTTGACTCACGGTGAGTCAACAAGTTGACTCGCCGTCGTCTCGTTCACAACACGTGATCTCACCGAGATCACGGGTTGTGAACGCGCATAACGGGTGCGCTCGGTGAGATCACGTGAAGTGACCAGCCCGGAGAGCCGGGGATCAGGCGGTGAAGCGGGCGAGGAACGCCCGGGTGCGAGCTTCCCGAGGTGCCGCGAGCACCTCGGACGGCGGCCCCTGCTCGACGATCGTGCCGGCGTCGAGGAACACCACGCGGTGCGCGACGTCGCGAGCGAACGCCATCTCGTGCGTCGCCATCAGGATCGTGGCGCCGTCGGCTGCGAGCTGCCGCACGAGCTCGAGCACCTCGCCGACGAGCTCGGGATCGAGCGCCGAGGTGATCTCGTCGAGGAACAGCACCTCGGGGTCGGTCGCGATGGCCCGCACGATCGCGGCGCGCTGCTGCTGGCCCCCCGAGAGGCGGTCGGGGTGCTCGTGGGCGAGGTCGGCGAGCCCGATGCGGCCGAGCAGCTCGAGCGCGCGGGGCTCGGCCTCGCGTCGCGGCGTGCGATGCACGACCCGCGAGGCGAGCGTGACGTTGTCGAGCACCGTGAGGTGCGGGAAGAGGTTGTAGCTCTGGAACACCGCGCCGAAGCGGGCGCGCACGCGGTTCGCGTCGACGCGGGGGTCGGAGATGTCGTCGTCGTCGAGGAAGATCTGCCCGTCGTCGATGGGCTCGAGCAGGTTCAGGCAGCGCAGCAGCGTCGACTTGCCCGATCCGCTCGCGCCGATGAGCGCGACGACCTCGTGGGTCGCGAGCTCGAGGTCGACGCCGCGCAGCACCTCGCGCTCGCCGAACGACTTGTGGATGCCGGTGGCGCGCAGCAGGGCGGTCACAGGATCGCCCCCGCCTGCTCGCGCTCGCGGAGCCTCGCCGTGTACCAGTCCGTGAGCCGGATCGTCGGGATCGCGAGCAGGATGAACAGCACGCCGGCTACGACGTACGGGGTGAAGTTGTACGTGAGGGACGCCACCGACCGGGCGGCGGCGATCGCGTCGACCGCGCCGAGGATCGAGATCAGCCCCACGTCCTTCTGCATCGAGATGAAGTCGTTCATCAGGGGCGGCGTGATCTTGCGGAACGCCTGAGGGAGCACGACGCGGCGCAGCGTCTGCACGTAGCCGAGGCCGAGCGCCCGGGCGGCGAGGCGCTGCGACGGGTGGACCGCTTCGATGCCCGCACGGATCACCTCGGCGACGTACGCGGAGTACGTGAGCGTCACCGCGATGACCCCGAGCAGCACCACCGGCATGCGCGTGTTCGTGATCGTCGGCAGGCCGAAGCCGATGAGGTAGAGCACGATGATGAACGGCAGCCCGCGGAAGAGGTCGGTGTAGCCGGCGGCGAGCACGCGCGCGGGGAAGAACACCGGCCCGCGGAGCGTGCGCAGCACGGCGATCACGAGTGCGACCCCCGTGACGGTCACGACCGAGTACGCGAGCACCTGCAGGTTGATCAGGAAGCCGTCCCACACCTTCGGCAGCGCCTGGATCGCGACGTCGAGGTTGAAGAACGACTGCTGGACCGTCGACCAGCCCTCGGTGTTGATGACCGTCACCCAGACGATCACCGCGAACGCGAGCGACGACGCGATCGCGATGAGCACCGACTGCCGCGAGCGGCGGCGCCGGTAGGCGCGGCGGTCGAGCTCGAGCGCGCTGGGCTGGTGCGTGGTCACCGAACGAACGTAGCCGACGCGGTCACTGGAGCTGGGGCACGCCCTCGCTGAGCACCGAGAGCCACTCCTCTTCGAGCTCGTCGAGCGTGCCGTTCTCGCGGAGGGCGTCGACGGCGGCGGTGACGTCCGCGGTCAGCGGGGAGTCCTTCGCCAGCAGCAGGCCCCACTGATCGGGGACCCCCGCTGCCGGAAGCTCGCCCACCGTGAACGAGTCCTCGATGTAGAAGTTCACGGCGGTGTACGCCGTCGGGGTGTCGAGCACGATGGCGTCGATCTGGCCCGCCTTGAGCGCGGCGACAGCGTCTTCGTTGGAGCTGTACAGCTGGGGCGCCGTCGTGGGCGCGATGGCCTCCTCGATCGTCGTCGCGCTCGTGGAGCCCGACATCGCGCCCAGCACCAGGTCCTTGAGTCCCGCGAGGTCGGTCACGCCCTCGGCCCCGCCGCCCTCCAGCGCGACCACCGACTGGCTCGCCTCGTAGTACGGCGACGAGAAGTCGACGGCCTGCTTGCGTTCGTCGGTGATCGTGTACTGCTGGATGTTGAAGTCGAAGCTCTTCGGTCCCGGCGCGATCGCCGACTCGAAGCTCGTCCGCACCCATTCGACGTCGTCGGCGGCGAAGCCCAGCTCCTCGGCGACGGCGTACGCGACGGCTGCCTCGAACCCCTCGCCCGACTCCGGGTCGTCGCCGATCACATAGGGCTCGTACGCCGTCTCGCCCGTGGCGATGGTCAGCTTGCCGGGCGTGACGTACCCCGCGTCGGCAGCCGGCGACTCGCTGCCGGCCGGGGCGGAGCCCGAGGCGCAGCCGGTCAGGGCGAGGGCCGCGACGGCGTCTTCGTTCGAGTTGTAGTACTGCGCGGCGGTGGTCGGGGCGATCGCCTCTTCGAGTGTCGTCGCACTCGTCGAGCCGGTCATGGCGCCGAGGACGAGGTCTTTGAGCCCG
>DATEOM010000116.1:0-2264 GCA_035274105.1 Microbacterium sp. | reverse complement strand
CGCGCGCCTCGTCGGCGGTGCGCTCGCGGTGCTCGCGGCGGGGGTGTCGCTCGCGGGCGGCGTGCACGCCCCGCCGGTGCTCCTCGTGCTGCCGTTCCTCGTGGGCGCGGGCATCGCGTGGCAGTCGGCGGTCAACGGCCGGCTGCGTCAGCGCGTCGGCACACCGCTGACGGCGACGCTCGTGAACTTCATCGGCGGCACAGCGGTGCTCGGCATCGCCGAGCTCATTCACACCGCGGTCGCCGGCCCGCCGACCTCCTTCCCGTCCGACCCGTGGCTGTACCTCGGCGGCGTGATCGGGGTGACCTACATCTTCCTGGCGGCGGCGCTCGTGCCCTTCACCGGCGTGCTGCTGCTGGGCCTCGGCACCGTGGTGGGCCAGGTCGTCACCTCGGTGCTGATCGACGCCGTCTGGCCGACCGCGGCGGCGCCGGCGCTCGGCCCGTCCCTCCTCATGTCGACGCTCGCGATCCTGTCGGTGATCGTGGCGGCCGTGCCGTGGAGACGGTTGCCGCGCCGCGGCCTCTGACACCGGGCCACGCTGTTGCGCACCCCGCGTCGCACCGCGGGGTGGCATGCTGAGAGCGTGCCGAAGGGGTCGCCGTCGCACCGCACCCTCCCGTCGCGCGCCGACGAGGGCGCACGGGCGGCCCATCGTGCGGTGACGGGCCCGGTTCTGACGCCGGACGACCTCGTCCGCATCGACCGCCTTCTGGCACCCACCGACCGGCTTCTCGCGTACGGCTATCCGGGCGACGACGGAACCCGGCAGCCCGTGCACACCGTCTACGTGCCCGCCGACCGGTACAGCCCGGCGCTTCCGCGCGAGTGGGGTGCGGCGGCGCTCGCAGCCGTCGCCGGGCAGGGCGGCATGGACGCCGTCGTGCTGCACCTCGGCGTGCCCGAGGAGTTCGCCGACGACATCTCGGTCCTGGTCGCGGCGAAGCTCGCGTCCGAGCCGATCGAGGACCTGCGTCTCGACCTCGAGGATGGCTACGGCCACCGCGGCGACCAGGCCGAGGACGCCGACGTCCGCCGGGCCGCGGAGCAGCTCGTCCGGGCCGTCGCAGACGACGCGGCGCCTCCGTTCTTCGGGATCCGCATCAAGGGGCTCGAGCGGGAGACGCGGGGACGCAGCATCCGTTCTCTCGATCTCTTCCTTGCCACGATGCTCGACGCCGGCGACCTGCCGGGCGGTCTCCGGCTCACGCTGCCGAAGGTGACCACCGTCGCCCAGGTCGAGGCGATGGCCGAGCTGTGCGGCCGCCTCGAGCAGCACCACGGGCTCGCGGCCGGTCGGCTGCGGTTCGAGATGCAGGTCGAGACGCCGCAGATCGTGCTCGGCGCCGACGGGACCTCGCCCCTGGCCCGGGCGATCCACGCCGCCGGGGGCCGGGTGAGCGGGCTGCACTACGGCACGTACGACTACAGCGCCGCGCTCGGCATCGCGCCGGCGCACCAGTCGCTGGATCACCCGGCCGCCGACCACGCCAAGAACGTGATGCAGGTCGCGGCGGCGCAGACCGGCGTGCGGCTGTCCGACGGGTCGACGAACATCCTCCCGGTCGGCGACGCCGACGCCGTGCGGGCGGCCTGGCGCCTCAGCGCCCGACTGACCCGTCGTTCGCTCGAGCGCGGCTTTTCGCAGGGCTGGGACCTGCACCCGGCGCAGCTCGTGCCGCGGTTCGTCGCCAACGCGCTGTACTACCGCGAGGGCTTCCGGCCCGCCGCCGCGCGCCTGCGGGCCTACCTCGGCGGCATCGAGGGCGGGGTCCTCGACGAGCCGGCGACGGCCCGCGCCCTGGCGGCGTTCATCTCCCGCGGCATCGCCTGCGGGGCGGTCACCGAGGCGGAACTGACGGATGCCGCGGGCCTCGACCTCGCGAGGCTCGCCGAGCTCGCGCGGGGGACGCACGTCACGACCGGGGAGTACGAATGAGCTACTACACGCCGCGTGGCGGACTGCCGCCGCAGACTTCGCTCCTCACCGACCGGGCCGTGGTGAAGCCGGCGTACACGTTCATCCCGAAGGGCGTGCTGCGCGACATCGTCACGAGCAGCCTGCCCGCCTTCACGAGAACGCGGTCCTGGATCCTGGCCCGCCCGGTGGCGGGGTCGGCGACGACGTTCGCCCAGCTGATCGTCGAGGTCTCGCCGGGCGGCGGAGCCGGGAGGCCCGAGCCCGAGAGCGGCGTCGAGGGCGTCGTCTTCGTCACGGCCGGCGCGCTCACGGTCACGCTCGAGGGGGAGCGGCACGTGCTCGA
>DATEOM010000115.1:0-9280 GCA_035274105.1 Microbacterium sp. | reverse complement strand
CGCTGCTCGAGCCGGGCACGCCGGCTCCGCCGGCCTCGCGGACTCCGGCGTGACCCGAAGGCCGGCGACGCAGCATCCGTGTCATCCGGTCCGGTTGAAGTCCGCCGCGACCTCGACGAGATGAGGGATCGCACGGTCGATCATCGTCATGGTCGCCGTCAGCGAGATCCGGAAATGACGCGGCTGCTCGAACAGCGAGCCCGGCATGACGTACACGCCCCGCTCCTCGAGAGCATCGCAGAACGCCTGGGCGTTGCCGCCGGGCGCCTCGCCCCACAGGTAGAAGGTGCCCTCCGGCCGGGCGAGCTCGTAGCCGGCGCCCGTGAGCGCGCCGTACATGCGGTCGCGCTTCCGTGCCAGTTCTGCCAGGTCGATCGAGAGGTTTTCGAGGTCGGGCACGGAGTACTGCATGACCGCGTCAGGGAATCCCCAGCCGATGGCCAGCCCGAGGGGGAAGAGCGCGGCGCGCAGCTCCTCCCGCTCCGCCACCGGGATGAGCGGCGAGAGCGCGAGGTATCCCAGCCGCGCACCGGGCGCGAGCAGCACCTTGCCGTAGCTGTAGTCGATGACCGTCCAGGGGTAGAACGCGGCGGGGCTCGTGAACCCGACGCGGTCGAACCGGATGCGTCGGTACGGCTCGTCCGAGATCAGCCAGATGCGGCGCCCGTGGGCGCGCGACGCCTCTTCGAGCACTGCGGCGAGCGCTTCCCACGTCGACGGCGGGTAGACGCGACCGGTGGGATTCGCCGGCGAGTTGACGATGACGATCCTCGTGCGCCGTGTGATCGCGCGCGCGATGGCGTCGACATCGAGGTCGAACGTCCCGGGCGCGAGCTCCGCGCCGACCGGCACCAGGTCTGCGGCGCGCAGCATCGGCGGATAGCAGAACCATCCGGGCACGGGGATCACGACCTCGTCGCCCGCGTCGGCGAGCAGTGCGAAGGCGAGCGACATCGCACCGAAGGCACCCTGTGTCATGGCGATGTCTTCGGGGTCGAAGTCCAGCCCCAGCTCTCCGGACAGCGCCGCCGCCACGGCATCCTGAGCGGAACGCTCGCTGCTCTTGTACGCGAACCAGTCGACGGACCGCGGCTCGGCGTGCGCGCGGATGGCCGCAGGCAGCCCCGGCAGCGCCATCTCGTGCGGATTGCCGAACGCGAAGACCAGCGCCTCCGGATCGGAGGCGACGACCTGCATGCGCGAGAAGTAGGAGGCGACGACATCCACCGCCGCCTTCGCCGCCGTCGCCCGTGTCGATATCGCCATCGCAGTCACCTCTCGCCCCAGCGCCGATCCGTGATCCCGCCCAGGATCCCAACTGGCGGGGGGTGCGTCAATCACCCTCGCGACGCGCCCGTCCACAGTCTTTCCCCAAACGCCGGATGCTACCTTCGCCCGGGCGGGACGAGTGGAGGACTGATGATCGACGACCCGGAGCTGGGCCTCGTCCTCGGCGGTGGGGGCGCCTTCGGCGCTGCCCACGTCGGCGTGCTGCAGGTGCTGGCGGAACGCGGCATCCGTCCCGGCATCGCGACCGGCACGAGCTCGGGAGCTCTCGTCGCCGCCGCCTACGCCGCCGGGCTGGAGCCGCACGCCATCGAGCGCGCCGCCCGCGTCTTCCGCTGGAGCGCGATCGCGCGATGGTCGCTCACCCCGCGCTGGGGTCTGCTCGACACCGCCGCGATCGCCGACGCCGTCCCGCGCGCCCTCGGCGAGGACCCGCACATCGAGCACCTGCCCCGCCGCTTCGCGGCGTACGCCACCGATCTGCGCACGCGGCGCGGGATCATCCTGGACGAGGGCCCGCTGAGCGCCGCGCTCCGCGCGACCGTCGCCGTGCCGGGCCTGCTTCCCCCGGTCCGCCGCGGCGATGCGCTGCTCGCGGACGGCGGCATGATCGACAACGTCCCGGTCGCCGCCGCGCGTGCCCTCGGCGCCTCGCGCGTGATCGTGGTGCGTCTGCACGCGAGGTGGGAGAACGTGCGCATGATGCGTACCGTCACCCGCACCGCGGATCTGGTCGCCGACCCGTCGGTCGTGCTGATCCAGCCCGAGATGGAGCGCATGGCGCAGTGGCGGATGACCGACGTGCCGCGCCTCATCCAGGAGGGGCGTCGCGCGGCGACGGCGGCATTGGATGCTGCGGCCCAGCGCGAACCCGCGATCCGCTCCACTTCGGAGCTCGGGGCCGGGTAGCCGCGAGACCACCGGTGCGTCGTCGTCACATCCGCGCGTACCGTGCGCGGGCGAAGCAGAAGACGCCGTAGATGATCAGGCCCGCAGCGACCACCCACAGGATGGCCGGGCCGAAGGGCAGCCCGGCGAGCGTGTGGAGCGCAGCATCCAACCCGCCGGCCGTCTGCGGATCGTGTGTGAGCGCCGCCACGACGAACAGCGCGCCGGCGACCGCCACCGCGATGCCCTTGGCGACGTAGCCGACGATGCCGAACGTCACGATGCCCTTGCGGGCGACGCCCGTGGGCAGGTCGAGGTGCTTCTCGAACGCGCGGGTGAACCCCCGGACGACGAAGGCCGCACCGACGGCGAAGATGATGAGGCCGATGAGCACGAGCACGAAGATGCCGCCCGGACTGCTCATGAGCTGGGCGCTCATGGTCGTCGACGACTGCGACGAGTCGGAGCTTCCGCCGAGCGCGTAGACGAGCGCAGTGAACGCGATGGCGAGGTACGCGATGGCGGTGCCGACGTACTTCACCCGGTACCCCCACTTCTTCTTGGTGTCGGGGTTGTGCTCTTCGAACGCCTGCGTCACCTGCCACACGGAGAGCGCGACGAGGCCGATCACGATCGCCCAGAGAAGGAAGATCCCCACGGGGGTGTTGCGGATGGCCTCCATGGCGCCGCCCTGGTCGGCCTCTCCTCCCCCGCCGGTGGCGACCGAGATGGCGATGACGCCGATGACGATGTGCACGATCCCCAGCACGACATAGCCGATGCGGGCGACGGTGCGGAATGCGGGCGACTCCGTCGCTGCCCGCGCCGCGTTCTTCGCAGTGGTCATTCGCGAAGCGTATCTCCGGTGATCGCCGCAGGAATGGGGCTTGAAATCCGGAGGAGAACCGTGCTCAGGCCTCCGCTCCGGCGGAGGAGCGCGAGGCCATGGCCCTCCGGATGCGGTAGGCCTGCATCGCGCACCACACCAGGCAGGCAACGGCGATGCCCTCCAGCAGCCCCGCGAGCACGTCGCTCGCCCAGTGAGCGTGGAGGTAGGTGCGGCTCCACATCATGTAGACGACCCAGACCACCCCGAGCGTCCACACGTACCAGCGACGCAGCAGCAGTCCCAGCGTCACGGCGATGGTCGTCGCCACGGCGGTGTGGCCGGACGGGAACGAGGTGTCGACGCTCTCGGCGAGCGATTCCGACGGCCGCACCCGCGCGATGATGGCGGCCATCGGCGCGCCGATCGCGGTCACGGTGACGATGGCGAGCGCGAGGGTCGCAGCATCCCACCGCCGTCGCCGCCACAGGAGGATCGCGACGAGGAGGATCCCGACGACGGGGGCCCCGATCACGCCTCCGACGATGGACGGCACCCAGGCGATCACGAGGCCCACGTCGTTCAGGCCCGCGAACATGGCGTCGTCCCACCACACGTCGGCAGGAAGCGGCTCGTGGCCGCCCAGTGCGACGGCGAACCGCAGCACGACGAAGAGGACCGTGGCGACCACGCCGATCACCAGGACGGTCGCACGGTGAGGGTCGGGGTGGGGATCGGGCTGCTGCGGCGGTTCGTCGGGCGTCGCAGCGCGCGGTGCGCGGCCTCCCTGGGGTTCTTCGTTCTCGCCCACACGCCCATTGTGGACGCGGACGAGCTCTCCGCGCGTCCTCTTGCCGTCGCGGGTCTCCGTGTCGTAGGGGGCATTGACGGGCGGCACCGGCACTGCTCTGATGAGCGCATGGAGGCGATCGTCGACGTCGACTATGTGGTCGTCGGAGCGGGGGCGATGGGGATGGCGTTCGTGGACGCCCTCGTCGCCGCGGCCGACGATGTGTCGGTCGCGATCGTGGAGCGCCGCCACGGTGCCGGAGGCCACTGGCTCGACGCCTACGGATTCGTGCGGCTGCACCAGGCGTCGGCCTTCTACGGGGTGGCCTCGACCCTCCTCGGCGGCGGCCGGCTGCAGGACGACGGCCCGGAGCGGGGCCTGCACGAGCGCGCGAGCGCCGCCGAGGTGTCGGAGTACTACGCCCGCGTGCTCGCGCGGCTCGTCCGGTCGGGCCGCGTCGCCTTCCACGGCCGCAGCGAGTACCTGGGCGACCGCCGATTCGTGTCGCTGCTGAGCGGCGCGCGGTTCCATGCACCGGGTGCCCGCGTGGTGGACGCGAGATACCTGTCGCCCGACATCCCGCTGCTCACTCCCCCGCCGTTCGCGATCGAGGACGGCGCCCGCGTCGTGGCGGTGAACGACCTCGTCCGCATCACGGAGGCTCCCGGTCACTACGTGATCGTGGGCGCCGGGAAGACCGCGACCGACACGTGCGTGTGGCTGCTGCAGAACGGCGTCGCGCCGAACGCGATCACGTGGGTGAGACCGCGCGACCCCTGGCTGCTCAATCGCGCCGTCGTGCAGCCCGACCCGGCGATCTTCCTCGGCATGGCCGCCGACACGATGGCCGCCGCGGCCGCAGCATCCGATCCCGATGACGTCTTCCTCCGCATGGAGGAGGCCGGGATCATGCTGCGCCTCGACCGCGCGGTCACGCCCACGATGGCCAAGACGCCGACGCTCGCGACGTGGGAGCTCGACCTCGTCCGCACGGTCGACGACGTGATCCGCCGCGGTCGCGTGCAGTCCGTCGGGCAGGGGCGCCTGACCTTCGCCGACGGCGACGTGCACGTGCCCGCCGATTCGCTCGTCGTGCACTGCGCGGCGGAAGGACTGAAGTACCCGGGGCTGCGGCCGATCTGGACGCCGCAGGCGATCACGCCGCAGCCCGTGCGGGTGGGCTTCCCGTGCTACGGCGCCGCGCTCACCGGCTATGTCGAGGCGACGCGCGACGACGACGCCGAGAAGAACCGCGTGTGCCGCCCGTCGCCGTACTCGGACACCCCCGCGGACTGGGCGACGATGCAGACGATCGGCGGCGACGCGTCGCTCGCGATGTCGAGGGAGACCGACCTGCGCGCCTGGTCGAACACCACCTCGCTGAACCCTGCCCGCGTCCCGTCCGATCGGGCGGACGACCCGGCCGTGCTCGCCGCCGCGGCCCGCTTCAAGGAGAACATCGGCGCCGGGCGGGCACGCCTGGCCGAGTTCGCGGGGATCGCGTAGCGGGTGCGCCGGTGCCGGTGCGGCTCAGTCCCAGTCGAGGTACTCCTCGACGATGACCGCCGTCTCGACGGGGTGCGTGAGCGGGAAGAGGTGACCCGCTCCGTCGAGGTTCTTGACGCTCACCCGCTCGGGCGCCGTCGACTGCAGGCGCTCGCCGTTGGCGCGCGGGGTCACCTCGTCGTCCGCGCCCTGCACGATGAGCACCGGGATCACCGGGGCGAGCGCGATGTCTGCCTCCTCGACGCCCAGCAGCAGCAGTCCGTTGACGCGCTCGGGGTGCGCGGCGACCAGCGCACGCGCGACGGTGCCGCCGCGGCCGTGCCCGCCGACCCACGTGCGCGCGAGGCCCAGCTCGTCGATCACCGCGACGACGTCATCGGCCTGGTCGCGCGTCGAAGCCGCGTCGGCGTTCGCGCGATAGCCGACGCGGATGACGTGGAATCCCGCCTCCTCGGCGAGGTAGTGCCCCACCACACCCAGCGCGTCCTGTCCGGGCTCGGCGATCAGCACCAGGCCGATGGGCCCGTCGCCCTCGACGATGAAGGGGATGGCGCGTCCGTCGGGCTCGAAGATCTGCGTGGTGTCGGTCATGGGAAGCCTTTCCGGGGAGCGAACGTCAGACGTTGAAGCGGAACTCGACGACATCGCCGTCCTGCATGACGTAGTCCTTGCCCTCGAGCCGGGCCTTGCCCTTCGAACGGGCCTCGACGACCGAACCGGTCTCGACGAGGTCGTCGAACGAGATGACCTCGGCCTTGATGAAGCCCTTCTCGAAGTCGGTGTGGATCACACCGGCCGCCTGCGGGGCCTTCCAGCCCTTGCCGATGGTCCAGGCACGGGCCTCCTTCGGGCCCGCCGTGAGGTATGTCTGCAGGCCGAGCGTGTCGAAGCCGATGCGCGCCAGCTGGTCCAGGCCCGACTCGTCCTGTCCGGTCGAGGCGAGCAGCTCCGCCGCGTCCCCGGGGTCGAGGTCGATGAGCTCCGACTCGATCTTCGCGTCGAGGAACACCGCCTTGGCGGGCGCGACCAGAGCCTCGAGCGCGGCCTTCTTCGCAGCATCCGTCAGCACCGCCTCATCGACGTTGAAGACGAAGATGAACGGCTTCGCGGTCAGCAGGCCCAGCTCCTTGATCGGCGAGAGGTCGATGCCCGAGGCCGACAGCAGCACGCCGCGCTCGAGGGCGTCCTTCGCCTCGATCGCCGTGGCCAGCACGGAGGGGTCGAGCTTCTTGCCCTTGACCTCCTTCTCGTACCGCGTGATCGCCTTCTCGAGGGTCTCGAGGTCGGCGAGCTGCAGCTCGGCGTTGATGGTCTCCATGTCGCTCTGGGGGTTGACCGCGCCGTCGACGTGCACCACGTCGTCGTCGTCGAAGCCGCGCACCACCTGGGCGATGGCGTCGGCCTCGCGGATGTTCGCGAGGAACTTGTTGCCGAGGCCCTCGCCCTCGCTCGCTCCGCGAACGATGCCGGCGATGTCGACGAATGACACGGCTGCGGGCAGGATCCGCTCGGAGTGGAAGATCTCGGCCAGCTTGTCGAGTCGCGGGTCGGGAAGGTTGACCACGCCGATGTTGGGCTCGATCGTCGCGAACGGGTAGTTCGCCGCGAGAACCTGGTTCTTGGTCAGGGCGTTGAAGAGGGTCGACTTGCCGACGTTCGGGAGACCGACGATTCCGATGGTGAGAGCCACGGGCATCCAGTCTAGATGGCGGCGTTGCCCGCCTCGGCGCCCGGCGCGATACTGGGCGCGTGGACGAGTGCTGTGCACCGCACGTGCCGGAGGGCTACGACCGGGAGTTCAACGCCCGGTTCGCCCGGCGGCTCGCGCACCAGTATCGACGCGACGGTCTCACGCCGAGCGCCGCGCTGGTGCTCGACTTCGCGAGCTCGGTCGGGCTCGAGGGCGCCTCGCTGCTCGAGATCGGCGGCGGGATCGGCGACATCCAGCTCGAGGCGCTCAAACGGGGCGCGGCGCACACCACGAACGTCGAGCTGTCCTCCGCCTACGAGCCCGAGGCGACGCGGCTGCTCGACCAGGCCGGCTTGCGCGATCGGGTGACCCGGATGCTGGGGGTCGACCTCGCGGGCACGCCCGAGGCCGTCGAGCGCGCCGACATCGTCGTGCTGCACCGGGTGGTGTGCTGCTATCCCGACTACGAGCGCCTGCTGGGCGCCGCCGCCGGACGCGCCAAGCACGCCGTCGTGTTCAGCCACCCGCCGCACACCCTCTTCGCCCGATTCTCGGCGCGCGCGATCAACGCGTGGTACACCCTGACCGGCAACCCGTATCGGGCGTACGCCCACATGCCCGACGCGATGATCGCCGTTCTGACCGGGCGCGGGTTGGAGCCGCGCTACCGCGAAGTCAGCGGGCCGTGGCACGTCGTGGGTGCCGTCCGCGCGTAACCCGCCGGCGCGTTCAGGGCCGGATGCCGCGGTACGCGTGCGTCACATAGGGCAGGTCGACGACCTCGGCGCCGGTGACCTCGGTGACCCGGCGCTCGTCGAACAGCGCGCTCACGGCGGCCAGGATCGCCGCCCGGTCGGCGTCGGATGCGGTGATGACATAGCTGCGCGAGGCGACCATGTCGAGCAGCGCGGCGCGCGTCAGGGAGCGGGTCCACGTCCACGACCGCCGGTCGAGCCCGTCGAACGGCTCCGCCACCCGCGGACCGTCGCCCGCGAGCATCTCCTCGGCGTGGCTGCCGTGCATCGCCGCGGTGAGGCGCCCGACCCACGGATCGGATTCGTCGCGGATGTTCCAGACGAGCCCGAGCACGCCGCCCTGACGGAGCGCCCGCCCGACCTCGGCGGAGGCCGCGACCGGGTCGACCCAGTGCCAGGCCTGGCCGAGCAGCACCGCGTCGACGGAGGCGTCGGGAAGCGGCATCCGTTCCGCCGTCCCCACGAAGGTGGGAACGCCGTGGACGTGCTCGCGGAGTGCGGAGAGCATGTCGGCGTCGGGGTCGATCGCCACGACCTCGGCCCCCGCCTCGACGATCGTGCGGGTGAGCTTGCCCGTGCCGGCGCCGACGTCCGCGACGCGGATCGCGCGGCCGGGCTCGCGCACCGGAGCGAGCATCCAGTCCACGGCCTCGCGGGGATAGTCGGGCCGGCCCGACTCGTACGCGCCCGCGGCGGCCCCGAACGACAGCGACATCTCCTCGCGACTGGCCATGCTCCGACCCTATGACGAGCGGGCGCGCTCGGCGCGCCTTCCGCCCGCGCGAGCAGAGCGGGGCGAGTCTGGGGATGTGCCTCTGGATTTCACCGCGATCGACTTCGAAACGGCGAACTCCAGCAACGCCTCGGCCTGCGCGGTCGGACTCGTGCGGGTGCGCGACGGCCGGATCGTCGACAGGACGGGCTGGCTGATCCGCCCGCCGGCCGGGCACGACGTGTTCTTCGAGCTGAACGTGCGCATCCACGGCATCCGTCCCGAGGACGTCGTGGACGCGGCCCCCTGGAGTCGCCAGCTCGCCGACATCGTCGCCTTCGCGGGCTCCGACGTCCTCGTCGCCCACAACGCGGGCTTCGACATGGCCGTGCTCAAGCGCGCGTGCGACGCGACCGGCGACGAGTGCCCGCCTTACCGCTACGCCTGCAGCCTTCAAGTCGCGCGCAGGGTCTACCAGCTCGAGTCGTACCGGTTGCCGTTCGTCGCCGCGGAGGCGGGCTTCGCCGACTTCCCGCACCACAACGCCACGGCCGACGCGATGGCGTGCGCCCACGTCATGATCGACGCCGCGCGGCGCGTCGGCGCCGATGACATCGCGGGCCTCGCCGAGGCGGTCGGCGTCCGGGTGTCGCAGATCGCGGTCGCCGACGCCCCCGCAGTCTCGTTCGCCGTCGCGTAGGCGGAGGACGGATGCTGCGGCCCGCCGCCGCGGCGATGTCCGAGGCATCGGGCACCCTGGAGCCATGGACGCAGTCGTGATCAGTGTGGTGGCAATCGCCTGTCTCCTCGTCGGCGCGATGTCGGG
>DATEOM010000114.1:0-5432 GCA_035274105.1 Microbacterium sp. | reverse complement strand
GGACCGGCCGTCTCTGTGCGGCTTACTGCTCGCCGAGCTGGATGAGCTGCTCTACCGCGGCGGTCAGGCGGGCGTCTGCCTCGCCGTAAGCCGCCCAGTCGCCCGCTTCGAGGGCGGCCTGCCGGTCGAGCATCGCCTGCTGCGCCTCCTGCAGGGCCGCCTGGTAGGAGTCCGTCGGCTCGGTCGGCGTAGTCGGCTCAGTCGGAGCGGGTGTCGGCTCGGGGGCGGGCGTCGCACCCGGCGTGGGCACCACGTCGGTGTCGCCGGCATCGGCGCCCGAGTCGCCTCCGAACAGTGTGTCGAGAGCGTCGTTCAGCGTGTCTTCGAACGCGATGTCGTCGCCGAACGAGACGAGCACCTTCTGCAGCTTCGGCAGCTTGGTGCCGGTCGACGACTGCACGAAGACGGGTTGCACGTACAGCAGTCCCCCGCCGACGGGCAGCGTCAGCAGATTGCCGTTCTGCACCTCGGACTGCCCCTGTTTCAGCAGGTTGATCTGCGCCGAGATCTGCGGATCGGAGTTGAAGGTGTTCTGCACCTGTCCGGGTCCGGGCACGGTGGTGTCGGCGTCGATGACCAGCATCCGGAGCTTGCCGTAGTCGTCGCTCTTCACGCCGGCCTCGCTTCCGGCGTTCGAGTCGACCGCCAGATAGCCCATCAGCACGTTCCGCGCGTTGCCGGCGGTCGCCGCCGGAATGAAGGACGTGAACATCGAGTATGTCGGCGCATCCTGGTCCGGCATCTGCATCGTGAGGTAGTACGGCGGCTGGAGGAGTGACTCCTCCTGCGGGTCGTTCGGGGTCTGCCAGCGGTTGTCGCTCTGGTAGAACGAGCGGGCGTCGTCGACGTGGTAGACCCCGAGGATCGTGCGCTGCACCTTGAACAGGTCGGTCGGGTAGCGCACGTGGCTGATGAGCTCCGCCGACATGTCGCTGATCGGCTTGATCGTCGAGGGGTAGACCTTCTGCCACGACTGCAGCACCGGGTCCTCCTCGTCCCACGCGTACAGCGTGACCGAGCCGTCGTACGCGTCGACGGTCGCCTTCACCGAATTGCGGATGTAGTTGATGTCGTCGAGGGCGAATCGCGGCGCCGGGTTCGACGAGTCCGAGATCGCCGAGGTGAGGCTCACCGTCGACGAGTACGGGTAGTTGGCGCTCAGCGTGTAGCCGTCGATGATCCAGACGATGCGGCCGTCGACGACGCTGGGGTATGCGTCGTTGTCGAGCGTCAGGTAGGGCGCGACCTTCTGGACCCGCTCGCGGGGATTGCGGTCGTAGAGGATCTGCGAGTCCTCGTTGACGTAGTCGGAGAACAGGATCTGCTCCGCCTGGAACTTCAACGCGTAGATCAGCCGGCTGAAGACGTTTCCGAGGCTCGGCCCGCCGTCGCCTTCGAAGGTCGTCTTCGTCTCGCCGGAACCGTCCTCACCCGACGGGTAGTCGAGCTCGACCGGCTCGGCGCCGTCCGGGGCACCCACGATCGAGTACGTCGGCGAGTACTCGCCGAAGTACACGCGGGGCTGAAAGTCCTCCTGGTCGGAGAGGAAGCCCTGGGCAGGGATGCCGCGCTCGATGAACACCGGGTCGCCCTCGGTGGTGCGGTCGTTGCCCTTGGCGGCGACCAGGCCGTAGCCGTGGGTGTAGACGACCGCCGAGTTCTGCCAGTCCGCCGCGTTGCCGAGCTCGGTGAGATCGAGCTCGCGCACCGAGACCACCGTGTCCTGCGAGACGCCGTCGATGTCGTAGCGGTCGACGTCGAGCGGGTCGGCGAACTGGTAGTAGCCGCGGTACTGCTCGAGCTGGCGGACGTTGGGCGAGATGATCGCCGGATCCATGATGCGCACCTGTGCGGTCGTGGCGGCGTCGTCGCGCAGCTGACCGGCTTCGACATCCGTCACCGCCGTGAAGTCCTGCTGCTCCAGACCTTCGACGCCGTACGCTTCGTGGGTCATGTCGACATTGCGCTGGTAGTACTCCTCTTCCAGGGCGAAGCGGTTGGGCTGCACCTGGAAGGTGTTGACCACCCAGGGGTAGCCGACGCCGACGACGATCGCCGACACCACCAGGAGCGCGGTCGCGATCAGCGGGTAGCGCCAGCGGCCGATGATGGCGGTCACGAAGAAGAGGATCGCGACGATGACGGCCGCGAACGCGGGAATCGTCTGGCCGGGGATGATGGCGTTCACGCCGGTGTAGCCGGGGCCGGTGATGCGGTCGCCGGGCTCGACGAGCGTCTTGTACCGGTCGAGCCACAGGCTCGCGCCCTGCACCAGCAGGTAGAGGCCCGCGATCACCGCGAGCTGGATGCGCGCCGACTTCGAGATGCGCAGCTCGCGCTGGCCGATGCGCACCGAGCCGTAGAGGTACGACACGAGCGCCGTGACGAGCAGGCAGATCAGCAGCACCGCGGACGCGAAGCCGACCAGCGAGCTCCAGAACGGCATCGCGAACATGTAGAAGCCGGTGTCGAGCCCGAACTCGGGGTCGGTCGTGTCGGTGGCGACGCCGTTGAACCACAGCCATGTGGTCTCCCACTGGGCCGAGGTGGCGAAGCCGGCGAAGAAGCCGAAGAAGATCGGGATGCCCCACATCGCCAGGCGGCGCAGCGGCTCGACGACCTCCTGGTACCGGTCGAGCTGGGAGCTCAGCCGCGCGTAGACGGGGCGCAGCCGGTAGGCGAGCTGGATGGAGAGCCACACCGGCACCGCCATCCCCAGGAAGCCGACCACGAACATCACGACGCGAGCGACCCACTGGGTCAGCAGCACCTCCGAGAACCCGAGCTGGTCGTACCAGAGCCAGTCGGCGTAGAGGCTGGCGAAGATGAAGAACGCCACGACGAGCGCGGCGATGACCGCGAGGGTGATGGCGATGACGCGTCGGGTGCGAGAGGGTGTGGCCGGAGTCGGCGCGGAGGTCGTGGTCACGTTCCCATCCTAGGCGCGCGATTCTCGGCGCCCGCCTTGTCCTCCCTGGGCGAACTCTAAGAAACTCGCAACGTTTCGGGCACGATCCTCGTCACTTCACCGTGCAGGTCGGGAGCGAGTCGAGATCGCCGCCCTCGCTCACCGCGTCGAGCACGGCGAGCGCGTCGTCGAGATCCTCGACCGAGAACACGCGCAGGTCGCCGGGGATGTGGCCCACGACCTCGTCGCAGTTCGCCTCGGGGGCGAGGAACCACCGGGCCCCGGCATCCAGCGCACCCCACATCTTCTGACGGATGCCGCCGATCGGCCCGACCTCGCCGTCCGCGGTGATCGTGCCCGTGCCCGCGACCTGCTCGCCGCCGTTGAGCTCACCCGGGGTCAGCGTGTCGATGATCCCGAGCGCGAACATCATGCCCGCGCTGGGACCGCCGACGTTGTTGAGCTGGATCGTGACGTCGATCGGGAAGTCATAGTCCGTCGTGAGGTTGACGCCGAGGACCCAGCTCGTCTCGCCGTCGTCGTTCGTGGTCTCCTTCGGGGTGACATCGACGGTCTGCTGCTCGCCGTCGCGCTCGATGAGCAGTTCGACGGGGGCTTCCTCGCCCTCGTTGATGACCGAGCGCAGGGCGGCGACATCCGTGAGTTCCTCGCCGTTCGCCTCGAGGATCAGATCGCCCTCCTCGAGGATCCCGGCAGCCGCGGCGTCGTCGGTGACCGAGAACACCGCCAGGGTCGCGCCGACGTCATAGCCGAGCTCCGTCAGCGCCGCGGCGGTCGCCTCGTGCTGCGAGTCGACCATCATGGCGGCGCTCTCCTCGTTGCGCTCCTCGGGGGTCTGGTCCTCGGGGAAGATCGCGTCGATCGGCATGACGGCCCGGCTCGGGTCGAACCACGCCATGGCGAGCTCGAACCACGACGGGGTGTGCTCGCGGTTGCCCTGCACCTGCACGGTGAGCAGGTCGAGCGATCCGTCGGTGGGGTACGTCTCCGCGCCCTCGACCGAGATCAGGGGCACCTCCTCACCGTCGGCGTTCTGAGCGCTGCCGAGGGTGTTGTAGACGGGCCCGGGTCGCTGGATGACGTACGACGTCGGCAGGAACGTGATGACGAGCAGCACCACCAGCGCGACGGCGAGCGCCCACACGCCCACGAGAGTGCGGCGGGACATCCGCGGTCGCGGTGCGGGCTCGATCGTCGTGTTCTCGTCGAACAGGGCCACGCGGGACCTCTCTTCCGTGCCTTGTCGTTGATGCGCCTGGTCGTTCGCGACCGGCGTAAGGCGTAACGGGTCCCTGCCGGGGAGTGCGACGGATGCTGCGACTAGCGTAGAACGCAACCTCATCGACCGGCTGAAAGGCGGCTGAAGTGGCAGACGACGTCACTGGCGGGAGCGACCCGAGCCCCGAGGACGACTTCCAGGAGCTCATCCGCCAGCTGTTCGGCGGTGCAGCGGGGGACTTCGACCCCGAGCAGCTGTCGCGGCTGTCGGGCATGAACATCGATCCCGCGATGATGCAGGCGGTCATGCGCCAGTTGCAGGGTGCGTTCGAGGGCGCCGACGAGACCGGTATCTCATGGGACATGGCCAAGCGCCAGGCGCTCCACATCGCCAACCAGGAGGGCCTCGGCGTCACCGCGGGCCAGCGCACGGACCTCGACCAGGCGTTCGCCCTGGCGACGCTGTGGCTCAGCGAGGCGACCACGATCGCGGAACTGCCGGGTCCACCGGCGACCCTCACGCGCGGCGCGTGGGTCGAGGCCACGCTGCCGGTGTGGCAGGAGCTCGCGGCCCCCGTCGCCACGAGCATCGCGGACGCCCTCACGACCGCGCTGAGCGAGCAGGCGCCCGAAGACATGCAGGGCCTGGTGCAGGGCGCCGGACGCCTCATGCGCACGGTCGGAGGCTCGCTCTTCGCGTCGCAGCTCGGCCAGGTCGTCGGCAACCTGTCCAAGGAGGTCGTGAGCGGCGGCGACGTCGGCATCCCGCTGATGCCCGACGGCCAGGCCGCGATCCTCCCGCAGAACTTCGCGGACTTCGGCCGCGATCTCGAGGTGCCCGAGGACCAGCTCGCCCTCTACGTCGCCACCCGTGAGCTCGCGCACGCGCGCCTGTTCCGGCACGCGCGCTGGCTGCGCCTGCACGTCATCTCGCAGGTCACCGACTTCGCGCGCGGCGTGCACGTCGACACCGACGCCCTCGAAGACCTCGCCACCCGCTTCGACCCGTCGGAGCCCGAGGAGCTCCGCCGGGCGATCGAGAGCGGCGCGCTGCTGCCCGCCCGGTCGGAGGCGCAGGACGCGGCGCTCGCACGCCTCGAGAACCTGCTCGCCACCGTCGAAGGCTGGGTCGAGGTCGTCACGGAGGACGCCACGTCGCGGCTCCCCTCGGCGCAGCGCATCTCGGAGGCGGTGCGCCGCCGCCGCGCGGTCGGGGGTCCTGCAGAGCGCGCGCTCGGCTCGCTCGTAGGTCTCGAGATCCGCCCTCGCCGCATGCGCGAGGCCG
>DATEOM010000113.1:0-2090 GCA_035274105.1 Microbacterium sp. | reverse complement strand
CGCGCGGCGATGCTCACCGTCGTGATCGTCGTGACGCTGTACCTCCTGCTGTCGATCGGCCTCATCATGTTCGCCGGCGTCGGCGACGGGCCGCTGGGACTCGCGAACGAAGACATCTCGGCGAACGTGTTCTTCGCGCTGTCCGACCCGATCCTGGGTCCCCTCGCCTTCCTGGTGTCGCTCGCCGTGCTCTCGAGCTCGGCCGCGTCGCTGCAGTCGACGGCCGTCGGCCCGGCCCGCACGCTGCTGGCGATGGGCCACTACGGCGCCCTGCCGCCGAAGTTCGCCCGGGTGAGCCCGCGCTTCTTCACGCCCGGCTACGCCACCGTGGTGTCGGCGATCGTCGCGTCGGTGTTCTACGCCGTCATGCGGGTGATCAGCGAGAACGTCCTGACCGACACGATCCTGTCGCTCGGCATGATGATCTGCTTCTACTACGGCCTGACGGCGTTCGCGTGCGTCTGGTACTTCCGCAAGCAGTGGTTCGACTCGGTGCGCAGCTTCTTCTTCACGTTCCTGTTCCCGCTGGTGGGCGGCGCGATCCTCGCGGTGCTGTTCGTCACGACGCTCATCGACTCGATGGACCCGGCCTACGGCAGCGGATCGAGCATCGGAGGCCTCGGCCTCGTGTTCGTGCTGGGTGTGGTCGTCATCCTCGCGGGCGTCGTGATCATGATCTGGCAGGCGATCAAGCGTCCGGCGTTCTTCCGCGGTGAGACACTCGGTATCGACGCCCCCGAAAGCCTTCGACGTGCCCGTCGCCAGCAGGCAGACTGACTGACCCACACCATCCGATCGGAGAGAAGCATGACCGACTACGCCGTCGTGAACCCGGCCACGGGAGAGACCCTGGCCACGTATCCTACCATCACCGACGAGGCTCTCGAGAGCGCGATCGCGGGAGCGGATGCTGCGTACCGCACGTGGCGCGACCAGCCCGTCGCCGAGCGCGCAGCGCGCATCCGCAAGGTCGCGGAGCTGCACCGCGAGCGTCGCGACGACCTCGCCGCGATCATCGTGCGCGAGATGGGCAAGCCGCTGGAGGCCGCACTCGGCGAGGTCGACTTCGCCGCCGACATCACGGAGTACTACGCCGACCACGCGGAGAAGATCACCGGCGACCAGCCGATCGACATCGACGGCGAGGGCACCGCGGTCATCCGCCGCTCGCCGCTCGGCGTGCTGCTCGGCATCATGCCGTGGAACTTCCCCTACTACCAGGTCGCGCGCTTCGCGGCGCCCAACATCGTGGTGGGCAACACCATCCTCCTGAAGCACGCGCCGCAGTGCCCCGAGTCGGCGGCCGCCATCGCGGCGATCTACGCCGACGCCGGGCTCGAGGGCGTCTACACGAACATCTACGCGACGAACGATCAGGCGGCGACCGTCATCGCCGACCGCCGCGTCCAGGGGGTGTCGGTGACGGGCTCGGAGCGCGCCGGTGCCGCCGTCGCCGAGATCGCGGGCCGCAACCTCAAGAAGGTGGCGCTCGAGCTCGGCGGGTCCGACCCGTTCATCCTGCTGTCGACCGACGATCTCGACGGGGCGGTGCAGGCGGCGGTCGACGCGCGTCTCGACAACACCGGCCAATCCTGCAACGCGGCCAAGCGCTTCATCGTGGTCGACGGCCTCTACGACGCGTTCCTCGAGAAGTTCACGGCCGCGATGTCGGGCGCCAAGGTCGGCGACCCATTCGCCGACGACACCGTCCTCGGCCCGCTGTCGTCGCTCACCGCGGCGGAGCGCCTGGCGGAGCAGGTCGACAAGGCCGTCGCGCAGGGCGCGACGCTGGTCGCCGGCGGAAAGCGCGACGGCGCCTTCTACCCCGGCACCGTGCTCACCGACGTCACGAGCGACATGGACGCATACCGCGAAGAGTTCTTCGGTCCGGTCGGCGTCGTCTACAAGGTCGCCGACGAGGACGCCGCGGTCGCCCTCGCCAACGACACCAGCTACGGCCTCGGCTCGTACGTCTTCACGACCGACGAGGAGCAGGCGAAGCGCGTCGCCGACAGGATCGACGCCGGCATGGTCTACGTCAACGTCGTGCTCGCCGACGAGCCCGGGCTGCCCTTCGGCGGTGTGAAGCG
>DATEOM010000112.1:0-9587 GCA_035274105.1 Microbacterium sp. | reverse complement strand
TCACCTCGACCAAGGTCGAGACGGTCACCGACCAGGGCGACAAGGTCACCGTGACCTACACCGCCAAGGACGGCACCCAGGGCTCCATCGACGCCGACAAGGTCATGATGTCGATCGGCTTCGCCGCCAACGTCGAGGGCTACGGCCTCGAGAACACCGGCGTGAAGCTCACCGACCGCGGTGCCATCGACATCGACGACTACATGCGCACCAACGTGCCGCACATCTACGCGATCGGCGACGTCACCGCGAAGCTGCAGCTGGCCCACGTGGCCGAGGCGCAGGCCGTCGTGGCCGCCGAGACCATCGGCAAGGCCGAGACCATGACCCTCGGCGACTACCGCAACATGCCCCGTGCGACGTTCTGCTCGCCGCAGGTCGCCTCCTTCGGCCTCACCGAGCAGCAGGCGCGCGACGCCGGCTACGACGTCAAGGTCGCGAAGTTCCCGTTCTCGGCGAACGGCAAGGCGAACGGCCTGGGCGAGCCCATCGGCTTCGTCAAGCTCATCGCCGACGGCGAGCACCTCGAGCTGCTCGGCGGCCACCTCATCGGCCCCGACGTCTCGGAGCTCCTGCCTGAGCTGACCCTCGCGCAGAAGTGGGACCTCACCGCTCTCGAGGCGGCGCGCAACGTCCACACGCACCCGACCCTGTCGGAGGCCGTGCAGGAGGCCTTCCACGGCCTCGCCGGCCACATGATCAACCTCTGATCAGCTGACGCAGAGACGCCCCGGACCCTCTCGAAGGTCCGGGGCGTTTCGACTCGCAAGCTCGCTCAACGGCCGGGAGTAAGGCACCGGTCGTTGAGCGGAGCGCGCTCTGGCGCGCGAAGTCGAAACGCGTCGGCGTTCGAGCGACCTCAGGCGCCGAGGGTGCGCGCGAGTTTGGAATCGGATGCCGCCGCCCGGCCGCCCGCGGCTCGCACCGCCGCCTCCGCGGCAGCGAGCAGCGCGGCCCGCTCGTCCGCCGACGTGGGTGCGGCCGGCCCGAGCTCGAACTCCCACTCCCTCCAGGAGCGCTCGACGCCCGCGCGTTCGTCGACCGCGGCCACGTGGTCGTCCACGAACTCCGCGACGACTCCGCCGTCGGCATCGCGCAGCGAGTACGCGGTCCGCTGGTTGCGGATGCGCGCGATGGGTGCGAGGTGGCGGACCGAGGCCACCGACGCGATGGCCCGGGCCACAGCATCCGGAATCTCACCCTCCGCTCCGAGCGGCCACTGCTGCTCGAGGCGGCCGCCCTCCGCGCCCCGCGGGCCCTTGATGTGCCAGCCCTCGTCAGGACCACCGGTGCGACGCCGCACGGCGTAGCCCGCATGCGCGAGCGCGAGGTCGTCGCTGTCGAGGTAGACGGCGTCGAGTTCGCGCAGCTCGGGATCGCCGACCGACGCGACGCCCGGAAGTCTTGACCAGTCCGGCAGCGGGGTGGCCTCGTCGACGTCGAACTTGAGCTCGATCTCGACGGAGTGCTTCGCCACGCCGGGCTCGCCCGTGGACGGGTCAGCGGCGCTCACGGGGCTGGTCGCTGTCGGGGTCGATGTCGTTCTCAGCCTCGACGAACCAGAACTCCGCTTCCGTCGGACCGTCGTTGTCGCCGGTGCGGCCGAGGTCGCCGCGCCGGGCGTAGACGACCTGCGTCTCGCTGTACGGGACGATCATGCGGTCGAGGTCAGGGTCTTCCAGGGGCAGGAGCTGTCCGTCGAGCGGACCTCCGTGCAGTCGTGCGATGGCCATATCCAGAGCGTAGACCCGGCACCCGGCACCGACCGGGTCCCTTGCGCTTTGGGACCCCGCGTGTCAGGAGCCGACGCGGATTGCTCCGGAAGGTTCACCGAACCGGTGCAAGCGCTTCCAGCTTCTGCCCCTAGAATCGCGTGCGTGAAGGCCATCCGAACGTTCACGGTCCGCCCCGTCCTCGCCCACTCCCTCGCCCCGCTCGACCGCCTCGCCTCCAACTGGCGCTGGTCGTGGAGCCGCGCGACACACTCCCTGTTCGCCTCGATGGATCCCGCCCTGTGGGACGACATCGGTGCGAACCCCGCACGGATGCTGGGAGCACTGGGCCAGGAACGCCTCGACGAACTAGGACGCGACGAGGAGTTCGTCGCCCGGGTGCGGGAGGAGGACGAGCGCCTCACCGCCTACCTCGAGGGCGACCGCTGGTTCCAGCAGCTCGAGGGCGACAAGCCCGTGCACATCGCCTACTTCTCCCCGGAGTTCGGCGTCGACGGCTCACTGCCGCAGTACTCCGGCGGCCTTGGCATCCTGGCGGGCGACCACCTAAAGAGCGCGTCCGACCTGGGCGTGCCGCTCACGGGCGTCGGGCTCTTCTACCGCGCCGGCTACTTCCGCCAGTCGATCGGCGACGACGGCTGGCAGCGCGAGAGCTACCCGCTGCTCGACCCGTACGGCCTCGGCCTGACGCTTCTGCGCGACCGCGAAGGCGCCCCCGTCGAGATCACGCTCGACCTGCCCGGCGACCGCCGCCTCCACGCCCGCGTCTGGATCGCCGACATCGGCCGCATCCCGCTGCTGCTGCTCGACTCCGAGACGCCCTCGAACACCGATGAGATGCGCCGCGTCACCGATCGCCTCTACGGCGGCGGCGGCGAGCACCGTCTGCTGCAGGAGCTGCTGCTCGGCGTCGGCGGCGTGCGCGCGGTGCGCGCGTGGTCCGAGCTCAACGGCCGCCCCGCCCCCGACGTCTACCACACGAACGAGGGCCACGCCGGATTCCAGGGGCTCGAGCGCATGTCGGAGCTCATCACGCACGACGGCCTCAGCTTCGACGAGGCGCTCGCCCAGGTGCGCGCGGGCACGGTCTTCACCACGCACACCCCGGTGCCCGCTGGCATCGACCGCTTCCCGCGCGACCTCATCGCCGACTTCCTCTCGAGCGGCCTGTTCCAGGGCCTCGACGCGGGCCGCGCGATCTCGCTCGGCCTCGAGACGTGGCAGGGCGGCGACCAGGGCGTCTTCAACATGGCCGTGCTCGGCCTGCACCTCGGCCAGCACGCCAACGGCGTCTCCGTGCTGCACGGCGAAGTGAGCCGCGGCATGTTCGGCATGCTGTGGCCCGGCGTCGACGCCGACGAGGTGCCGATCACCTCGATCACGAACGGCGTCCACGCTCCGACGTGGGTGCACCCCGCGCTCAAGGCCGTGAGCGAGCGGGCCTGGGGCGACGCGCACACCGACACCCACGACTGGACCGACCGCGGCATCGTGACGGACGCCGAGCTGTGGGGCGTCCGCCAGCAGATGAAGGGCGAGCTCGTGGCCGAGGCACGGCGGCGGGTCGCAGCATCCATCTCCAACGGCCACACCCCCTCCTGGGTGGAGGATCTGCTCGACCCGGAGGTGCTGACCATCGGCTTCGCGCGCCGCGTGCCGACGTACAAGCGGCTCACGCTCATGCTGCGCGACCCCGAGCGGCTGACGCGCCTGCTCACCGACCCCGAGCGCCCGGTGCAGATCGTGATCGGCGGCAAGTCGCACCCGGCAGACGACTCGGGCAAGATCCTGATCCAGCAGCTCGTGCGGTTCAGCCGCGACCCGAAGGTGCGCGGGCGCATCGTGTTCCTGCCGGACTACGACATCACGCTCGCGAAGGACCTCTACCCCGGCTGCGACGTGTGGCTCAACAACCCGCTGCGCCCGCTCGAGGCGTGCGGCACCAGCGGCATGAAGGCCGCGCTCAACGGCGCGCTCAACCTGTCGATCCTCGACGGCTGGTGGGACGAGTGGTACGACGGCGAGAACGGCTGGGCGATCCCCACGGCCGACACCGCGGCGAACGACGAGGAGCGCGACGACGCCGAGGCGGCGGCCCTCTACGACCTCATCGAGCACCAGCTGGTGCCCCGCTTCTACGAGCGCGAGGGTGGCATCCCGCTGCGCTGGCTCGACATGGTGCGCCACACCATGACCGAGCTAGGCAAGAAGGCGACGAGCGACCGCATGGTGCGCGACTACGTGCAGCGGCTCTACGTGCCGGCGGCGGCGCACGACGTGGCGCTGCGCACGAACGAGTTCCTCGAGGCGCGCGCGGTGGCCGCGTTCGTCTGCCGCGTGCGTGAGGCGTGGAACCGCGTGTCGATCGCGAGCGTCGACAGCTCGGGCATCCCGCAGCAGGCGCAGGCCGGCGACACCCTCGAGGTGCGCGCCGACGTGCGGCTCGACGGCCTCTCGCCCGACGACGTGGCCGTCGAGCTGCTGTACGGCGCGACGAACGAGGACGACGCGCTGTCGCGCGACCACTCGGTCTACCGCCTCTCCCCCGGTTCGTCCGGGCCCGATGGGGCGACGGTGTTCAGCGGCACGCTCCCGCTCAGCGTGACCGGCACGTTCGGCTACACCGTCCGCGTGCGCCCCGCACACGCCCAGCTCGTGTCGCCGGTGGAGCTCGGCCTCGTCACCTACGCCTCTTAGGTTCGGATCGATGGATGCTGCGGCCCGGCGCACGGCGCCGGGCCGCAGCATCCATCGTCCCCGGTGTGTGGCGTGCACAGAATCGGAAGTTCTGCGCGACACGCCGGGCGCGGGCCGTGCGACCCGGAGTGTCGCCAAAACCTTCCGATTCTGTGCGCTGTCACGCGAGGTGAAGCCCGCGGTCGACGAGGCCGAGGATGGCGAGTTCGACAGTGTCCCAGTCGTGGACGACCAACGCGTAGTCGAAGCGCAGTGTGACGAAGCCCCACGCCGCGGCGTTCGCGTCGCGGACGAGGTCTTTGTGTCGATGCGACTCGCCGTCGTGGTTCGGCGCGCCATCGACCTCGACGATCAGGCGGTCGCCGATCACGAAGTCCACGCGGCCCACTGAGGCGAGGGACTGCTGGGTCCGGACGCTGAGGTTGTGCGAACGCAGCCGCCACCGCAGCAACGACTCGAGCCCGCTGTCGGCATCGCGACGGGCGAATCCGATCGCATCGCGCGCCTGGGCGTTCGTGTGCTGCCGGAGCCGATCGAAGTCGGCATTCGCGAGCTTGCGCTGCCGGAGTGCCGACTCCAGTGCCACGAAGAACGCCTCGAGGCCTTGGCACCGGAGGATCTGCCGCAGGACCACGCGAACCGATGGCACGCCGAAGGCGCTGCGCTCCGCGTCGTCCGGGTCGCTCCAGTGCACGACACAGGAACATCCGTCGTGCGTGTACGCGCGCCCGTGGGTGCGGAGTCCGACGTGCAGCACATCACCATGCTCCGCGACCCAGAGCTCGAGGTGCTTCGCCGCGCTCACGCAGGCGATCCAGCCGCCGTGTGCCGCTGCGGTCCTGATGTCCGCGCACACGCCGAGGCGCTCGTACACTCCTCGCCGGGGCGACGTGAGCGAGCCGTCGTCGATCCCTTTCCCGATCTCGGACCTCGAGAGTCCTGACTTCCTTAATTCCTGATACGTCGCGACGGCGGGTGTGGCGGCGGTGCACATCCGGCCAGGCTCGCGGCCGCAGCATCCGTCCTCCGCCCATCGGCTCGGAAATGTGAGCGACAGCCCAACCGAAGGCGCTGGGGAGGAGGCGCACAGAATCGGAGGTTTCGCCCGACACTCCGGGAAACGGATGCCGCGCCCCGGCGCGCCGCGCAGAACCTCCGATCCTGTGCCGCCAGACGCCCCGGCGCACGGCGCCGGGCCGCAGCATCCGTGTCCCACCAGGCGCCCGGCGCGGCATATTAGAGCGTTCCCATGTTCGCGGCCGGGGGGTTGACCGGCCGAGAAGGCGTTGTCTAGGGTCGAGCGGGAAAACGTATTCCCCACGTTTGAATCGATACAGCGGTCCGTGCCCCACGCGGACCTCAACCTCGGGAGAGCGATTCGAAGATGAATCTCCGCAGAACCTCTGTCCGCGCGCTCGTGGCCGGCTCGGCCGCGTGCGCCCTCACTCTGGGACTCGCGCACCCCGCGCTCGCCCAGGAGAACTCCCCCGCCGGCGCCCAGCTCGAAGCGCTCGACCGCGGCCTCGTCGCCGTGTCGACCGGAGACGGAGAAGGCGTCTTCCTCAGCTGGCGACTGCTCGCGACCGAGGCAGGGCCCGCCACCGACACGGGCGTGAGCGGCCCGTCGTTCGCGGTGTTCCGCGACGGCGAGCGCATCGCCACGGTCGACGACAGCACGAACTATGCCGACGCGGACGGGTCCGCAGCATCCGTCTACACGGTCGCTCCCGCGTGGCACGACATCACCGGCGAGCAGTCCGCACCCGTCTCGGTGTGGAGCAACGGCTACCACGACCTGAAGCTGCAGAAGCCGGCCGACGGCACGACGCCCAAGGGCGACGCCTACACCTACTCCGCGAACGACGCGTCGGTGGCCGACGTCGACGGCGACGGCGCCCTCGAGTTCATCGTGAAGTGGGATCCCTCGAACTCGAAGGACGTCTCGCAGAAGGGGTACACCGGCAACGTCTACGTCGACACGTACGAGCTCGACGGCACGCTGCTGAACCGCATCGATCTCGGCAAGAACATCCGCGCCGGCGCGCACTACACGCAGTTCATGGTCTCCGACTTCGACGGCGACGGCCGCGCCGAGACGATGCTGAAGACCGCGCCCGGCACGCAGTCGACCCGGTACAACGCCGACGGCACCGCCCAGGCGGCGGAGTACATCACGCTGCTCGCTGAGGACGTCGAGGCTGGCGTCACGAACGACGACGACTACCGCCTCAGCGCCGCCGGCTACCGCGCTCACCTCGTGGAGATGTTCCAGGGCTGGTCGGAGCACCCTGAGGTCGTCGCCGGCAACTGGCCGGCGACGCTCGAGGAGGCCTTCGGCATCCCGGTCGCGCACGAGTATCCGCTGTCGAAGACCTCGGCCGAGGAGCTCGCCGCCTACTTCATCGACGTCCACGCGCCCGCGCGCAGCGCCAGGAACGACCTCACGACGTTCGAGGGCTTCATCCTCGACGGGCCCGAGTATCTGACGGTGTTCGACTCGGCCACCGGCGAGGAGCTCGAGACCATCCGCTACGAGCCGGGTCGCGGCGACGACGGCCTGCTGTGGGGCGACTACGCCATGGCGCGCATCGAGCCCGGCAACCGTGTCGACCGCTTCCTCGCGGGCGTCGCCTACCTCGACGGCGAGCATCCGTCCGCCGTCTTCGCCCGCGGCTACTACACGCGTACGACGCTGCGGGCCTACGACTGGGACGGTGAGCACCTGACCACCCGCTGGGCGGTCGACAGCGGCCACGCGCCCATGAGCAACCCGTTCAACGGCGACCCCCACGGCGATGACGGCACCGACCCCGAGTTCGGCGACATCACGACGCAGGGCTTCCACTCGCTGAGCGCAGCCGACGTCGACGGCGACGGTAAGCACGAGATCGTGTACGGCGCCGCGACGATCGACGACGACGGCAGCAAGCTGTACACCTCGTTCGACCACCTGCCGGCGGAGAGCGAGATGCCGGGCGTGTACGGACGCCTCGGCCACGGCGACGCGATGCACGTGACCGACATCGATCCGGATCGCCCCGGTCTCGAGATCTTCACGGCTCACGAGGGCGGCGGCTCTGCGCCGTACGGCATGGCGATGCGGGATGCCGCCACCGGCGAGGTGCTGTTCGGCAGGTACTCCGGCAAAGACACGGGCCGCAGCATGATCGGCGACGTGCGTCCCGACGTCCGCGGACTCGAGGCGTGGGCCAGCCTTCCCGGCGGCTCGGACGCGCTCGGCATCTACAGCGCTTCCGGCACGCAGCTCGGAAGCAGCATCCCGGGCACCAACCAGTCGATCCGATGGGCCGCCGACATGACGACCCAGATCGTGAACGGCTCGGGCGACGCCACGCCGACCATCGACGACTGGACCCGCGGGACGCTGCTGACGGCCACCGGCACGCGCACCAACAACGGCACCAAGGGCAACCCGTCGCTGGTGGCCGACGTGCTCGGCGACTGGCGCGAGGAACTGCTCGTGCGCACCGCCGACTCGAGCGCGCTGCGCATCTACACGAGCACCGAGGTGACCACGCACAAGCTGCCCACGCTCCTGCACGACGTGCAGTACCGCGCCGAGGTGGCCCGCCAGAACACCACCTACAACCAGCCGTCGTACACGAGCTACTACTTCGCGAGCGACATGGACTTCGCGAACGTGCCCGTGCGCACGACCGCGGCGACGCCCGGCGCACCGAAGTTCACCGACCCGAAGGGTTCGAACTCCGACCACGTCGTCGTCACGCCCGACCCGTCGTTCGACTACTACGTCAACGGCGTGAAGGCCGAGAAGCCGCTGGTCAAGGTGCCCGCGGGCTCCGAGGTGCGCGTGACGGCGGTCCCGAAGGCCGGCTTCGCCGTGGCCTCGGGCGCGGTGTCGACCTGGACGCACGCCTTCAGTAAGTAAGGACGATGGATGCCTCGGCCCGGCGCGTGCGCGTCGGGCCGAGGCATCCGCCCTTTCCCGGTCGTTGAGCGAGCGAGGAACGAGCGAGTCGAAACGCGTCGAACCTGGCGCATTACCTCGGCCCGGACACTCTCGAATACCCAGGGCGTTTCGACTTCGGGCGCAAGAGCGCCCTTCGCTCAACGGGCGGCGGGAGGCACGTAGGCTGGTGCGGTGAAGCCGTTCGTCCTCCTCGCGACCCGAGCGGAGGACGTGCCCGCCGACGAGGAGTACGCGCTCTTCCTGCGGTACACCGGCCTCTCCCCCGACGAGCTCATCCGGGTGCGGCTCGAAGCCGAGACGATGCCGCGGCTCGACCTCGACGCGCTGTCGGGCATCTTCGTGGGCGGCGGCCCCTTCAACGCGTCCGACCCGCTCGACAAGAAGTCGCCGACGCAGCGCCGGGTCGAGCAGGAATTCGGCATCCTCCTCGACGAGGTCGTCGCGCGCGACTTTCCATTCCTCGGCGCCTGCTACGGCGTCGGCACGCTCGGCGCACACCAGGGCGCGCTCATAGACCGCACCTACTCCGAGCCGATCGGCGTCGTGCCCGTGACGGTGACCGAGGCCGGGGCATCCGATCCCCTGCTCGCCGGCATGCCCGATACCTTCGGCGCCTTCGTCGGACACAAGGAGGCGATCACGCGACTGCCCGCGTCGGCGACGCTGCTCGCATCGTCGCCGACGTGCCCGGTGCAGATGTTCCGGGTCGGCGAGAACGTGTACGCGACGCAGTTCCACCCCGAGCTCGATGTCGACGGCATCACGACGCGCATCCACGCGTATGCCGGCTACGGCTACTTCGCCGCCGACGAGCTCGAGCTCACGCTCGCCGCGGTGCACCGCGCCGCCGTCTCGCATCCGAGCCGCATGCTGCGCACCTTCGTCGAGCGCTACGCGCGCTGAGTCTCTTCGCCCCGCCGGCGCGCGGTGGTACGCTCCCCGCACCGGCTGCCTCCGCCTGGGGAGATCGAGGTGCGTCATGGGTTCGAAGAAGCTGCTCATCACCGGTGCCGTGATCGCGGTCGTCGCCGCCTCGGCGATCATCGTGCCGGCCGTCGCGTCGGGCGTGCCGCTCGCGCGCGTGCTGCCCGCATCGAGCGTGGTCGCACCGGACGACTCCCCCGGCAGCCCGGGCAACGGAAAGGCCTGGGGCCACCGCAAGGACGACCCCGAGTTCCCGGGCAACGGGAACGGCAAAGCGTGGG
>DATEOM010000111.1:0-4056 GCA_035274105.1 Microbacterium sp. | reverse complement strand
GGTGATGGCCGAGGACCGCGTCGAGCGCATCAAGAACCTCATCGGAGGGTGGGCCGAGCCCGACGACATCGCCGAGGTGATCGTCTTCCTGGTCTCGCCCGAGGCGCGTTTCGTCAATGGCCAGCTGCTCGATGTCGACGGCGGACTCAAGTCCGGCATGGCGGCGGGAGTGATCCCCTACCCCGGGTACTGACCGCGAGGTTCTCACAGTGAGAAGGAGGGTGTCCCCGGCTTTCGGGGACACCCTCCTTTCTGATGCCGTGCCACTCGGGCGAACGCGGAGACTCAGTCCACCGGCACGAGCAGTGACTCTCGCAGTGCTTCGAGGGTGCCCTCGTCCACTCCGCCGCGCCGGCTCAGGTACTCGGCGACCGAGCCGTACTGGCGGTCGAGGTGGTCGATCGCCATCCGCATGGAGATCGCGGGCGATTCATACAGCACTCGGAAGCTCTCGAGCGGGACGCCCGCCGCCTCGAAGTGCGAGGCGTACGCCCGCGCGCGGTCCGGCCTCCACACGCTCGTGAGGGCATAGTCCTCGACGATGTCCGGCGCGGGTGTTCCCAGCGCACCGAGCACGAGCGCGATGAGCAGCCCGGTGCGGTCCTTGCCCTCGGTGCAGTGGACCAGTGCCGGCGCGCCCTTGGCGATCGCCTCCACCGCAATGCCGAACACCTCAGCGCGGGCCTCGAGGACCTGAATGTAGTGGTTCGCCATGTCCTCGGCGGTGAACCGTTCGAGGCGCCCGGTGAGGAGCATCTCGACGTAGTCGCGGGGCGCTCCGTGGCCGCCATCCTCGATCGGCAGTGAGAGTGCGCTCTGGGCGCCGGTCATCTCAGCCCAGGCCGATGGCGTCGTCTGCGCCTCGTGCGGTCCACGAAGGTCGATGACGGTGCGCACGCCGAGCGCTGCGACGGCCGCGATGTCCACATCCGCTCGGCTGGAGTGGATGCCGGGGTCCGCAGCATCCGTCACCACTTCCGCACGATACAGACGCCCGGCCGCCACTTCGCATCCATCCGCCGCGGGGAGCCCGCCGAGATCACGCGCGTTGAACACCCCGGACAGCTCGAGTGCCCTGGCTCGGACTGCATCCACGTCAGGCCCGATTGATGGTGAGGCCGGAGTCTGAGCCGATGAGCGCCGCTCCCACCCGGCGATGGTGGTCTGCGTACGCGGGCGGCCAGGCGATCTCCATGTAGGCGCGTCCGGGCTTGCCGTCGATCGTCGCGTGCATGGACGCCTCGTGGAGCGTCAGGAATTCGCTGACGGGCCACGCGAGGTCGGCGCCGTACCACGCGTGCACCACGGTCTCGCGTCCGCCGTCGTCCGTGATCGTGGCCACGATGTCCGTCTGCATGAATCGCTCATCGAACGTGATGACGGGGTCGAGGGTGAGAACGGTATGGATCTCACCATCCTTCTGCACGTACCCGTGGAGAGTGGTCGTACCGAGTGCCTGCAGCTCCATCACATGGATGGCGATGCCGTCGTCGCCCATGACGTTCCACCACTTCCAGTGCGTGGGGCCACCCCAGTCCCGATTACCCCACGAGTGGTCTCGATGACCGTAATCGTCGATCTCATGCTCGTGCTCGCCGACCTTCAACACGCCGGTGAACCGCACTCCCTGCTCCGCGCGATCCGACGCGAGCCAGGCGGGGCATCCGTTGCGGTTGGCGACGAATCCGAAGGAGGGGTTGAGGCCGACGAAGTCGACGTCCAGATGCAGCTTCTGCGAGTCGAACCGGAGCCTTCCGCCCGACATGTCGCGGTCGAGACGCATCTTCGCGGGCCCGACCTCCCAATCCACAAGGGTCATGTCGTCCGAGACGTGGATGCCGTCGGCGACGTCGAAGATCGTCTCGGGTACGGCCGGACCGTAGACGACCATCATCGACCCCGCACGACCTCTGCCGTCGATACCCTGAGCGTGCACCCACGTGTAGTAGATGATGCCGAGGCCCAGGTGCGGGAGCGGGAGGAGGTAGGCGAGCGACTCGCGGTAGTCGGGGTGGGCGTCGGGTTCATAGAAGACGTGTCGGTCTTCGAACCCTTCGGGCGCCTCGATGATGGGCATCAGCCGGACTCCTTCGGTTCGTCTCTGAACAGATCGTCTACCACCCTAACGCTAATCATTGACTTTTGGAATGGCTGGACCATATCTTTGATTCGCGGACCACAAGGCAGTGGTATGCCGCCGCGGCGGCCCGCGCAACCCGAGAGGCACCTACGATGACCGTAGAGACCGGCTCCCTCGTCACCATCGGAACAGGCATCACCGTGTTCCGCGACGACGAGATCATCGAAGCCCCGACCATCTGGCTCGGCTCACCCGATGCCGTCATCGATTTCGTCGACCGCGATGACACCGAGGACTTCATCGTGATCGCCCGTGGCGGTACGACGACGTTCCTGACGCCGGCCCTGGTCGCCGGCGTGAAAGGCATCGTCACCCTGCAGGGCGCACCCACCAGTCATCTCGGGATCATCTCCCGCGAGTACGGGATCCCCTGCCTGATGTCCGTGACGTTCAGCCAGGGAGACCTCAACGAACGGGGAGAGGTGATTCCTCCCGATGGCACGATCCTGCGCATCGATGTCTCCACCAGCCCGCAGGGCCGGGTACTCGTCACCCCAGACTCGGGTCTCACGCACCACGGCGCAGCAACGGCGCCTGCCGCCGCACCCGCCGCCGAGGAGGCGACGGAGGAGCCCGCACCGGCAGAACCACTGCGCTTCGCCAATGGTGTCATCGGTGGCCCCGAGGGCGAGAAGATCATGCAGAGCCAGATGGTCTCGGACGTTCTGCACCTCACCGACGACTCACTCGGACGCGACCTGACGGACGTCGAGGTGAACGACCTGCTGAATTACTACGGCTGGAACGTGTGGGACATCCTCATCGCACGTCTCAGCGAAGGTGAGTCCGGACTCATCCCGCGCCCCGAGTACGAGCTCCTGGGCATCTACTCGCAGTGGCGCCTCCACCCGCGGTGGCACCGCATGATCACCGAGAAGATCGGGGTCGACGGCCTGCGCGAGGTCGGCGCTTCGGCGCGGTCCCAGATCGGCACGAAGGTGAACCTGCTGCACATCTGGTCGTCGGGCGTGCCGCTCGCCCTCGGTCGTGGGGTTGCGGTCGAGCTCGGCCGACAGGATCCCGACAAGAACGTGGACGATCTGCGCAACGCGATGCAGTTCACCCGTCGCCTCTATCGCGGACTGTGGGACGACAACGGCCACATGATGACCGCGGGGCGCGGCTACGCCGCGCCCATTCTCGAGCACGACCTGCAGACCAAGCTGTGGGAAGAGCGGACCGTGATCGAGGACCACGCCCAGCGCAAGGAGTTCCAGCGGTTCAACGGCGTCACCGGCATCACCTCCTTCCTGCTGCACTTCGACAACCGATGCGGCGTGGCCGACTCCGGCCCGTACCCGACGCCGGACGGCGGCTGGATGCTCGTCCGCGACCACGTCGTCAATGAGAAGGAGTACCCCTGGGCGGGGCCCGTCGCCGACCTGCCGTACGCGATCACGATCGCGATGTTCTTCGACGGCAGCGTGCCCATCGAGAAGTCCCTCGTCGACATCGGCACGATGTTCACCGAGCCGGCCAATTATCTGAAGGCACTGACCGGTTACACGATCTACGTGAAGCAGAACGAGCAGACTCCCATGTCGGAGCTGAAGCTGCTGAAGGATTCGGACCTCCCGGCACTGACCGTACAGACCGAGTCGGCGTCGTCCCGGCTCTATCCCGCCATCGCGAGCATGAGCGACCGGGAGAAGATCGAGTCGGGCGCGCGCGTGTACTACACGGACTTCATCGCGCCCATCGCGAAGGCGAGCGGCGTCTGGCAGGAGATCCTCGACGCCGGTTTCTATGATCTGGGCGCCACCGCTGACGAGGTCTACTACCTCATCACCGACGGGCGAGCCGGGACCATCCTTCCGGCGCACTTCGGCGCGGGAGTGGGGCTTCACCGCATCTGAGTCACGAGCACGAGGAGTGTGAGCCGCCGCGGACGGCGGCTCACACTCCTCGTTCGCTTT
>DATEOM010000110.1:0-22116 GCA_035274105.1 Microbacterium sp. | reverse complement strand
CGGGTCAGCCGGTGCGGGTGCCGACGATGGTCGACGGCGGGAAGGGACCGGCCTGAGCGGTGCCCGTCAGCCGGTCGCCGACGACGTGCAGCGTGACGGCGAGCGACATCGGAAGCGGTGCGACGAGGTCGAGCGTGAACTCGGCCGTGTCGCCCGAGGCCGTGCCGCCGCTGATCGCGATCGGGCCGGTGGGTCCGATGGCGGTGCCGCTGAGAGAGGTGCCGACCGTGGTCAGCGTGACGTCGAAGTGGTGGGAACCCGCCAGCGACGCGACCTCGAGCGCCCACTTGCCGTCTATTGCTGCCACGCCGATCTCTCTTCCGTCCGGACGCCCACGCGGTCGTCGAGGCCATTCTGCTCGACCCGGGGGACGTTCGCGCGCGCCGAGGCGCATTCGGGAGCGAGTCCGCCGGCGCGTCGGTGGGAGATCCGCTAGATCGCGACGTCCCGCGCGTCCAGGTGACGGCGCGCGGCGCTGATCGCGCGCCGCGCGTGCTCCTTCGCCCCGACCTGCGCCACGAGGGTCGCCCGGGGGATCTCCAGGGCGAAGGGGATGTCCGCGGGGAGCGCGTCGAGGATGGCGAGCATGTCGATCTCACCCTCACCGGGGAACAGCCGTTCGAAACGTGCGGTGTGGATCAGTCCTGCCGTCGTGGCCGGGATCCTGCCCGGCGCGTCGCACACGTGCGCATAGTGGAACCACTCGCGCGGAAGCTCGCGCAGGTCCTCGAGGCTGGAACGAGACCTCGCGAAGTGCAGCACGTCGATGAGCAGCCCGGCGTTCGGCTGAGCCGCCGCACGGAGCACCCGGGTCGCCTCCGCGAGGTCCGGGGTCTCGGTCCAGGACGGGAACTCGAGGTCGATCGTCAGGCCGAGCGGCAGTGCGAGCCGGCACAGCTCCGCGAACCGATCGGTCTTGCGCGCGAAGTCCGCGTCGGGCAGCTGTGCGATGACGTGACGGGCTCCGAGTTCCGCCCCCGCCTCGAGGAATCGCAGATAGTCGCGCGGGCTGTCGCCCGACGTGATGCGGGCGAGCTCGATGTCGAGGACTTCGACTCCGGTCGCTGCGAGGTGCGTCTTCGTGGCCCGCATGAGCGCGGGGTCGTACGCCAGCGGGTAGTGCGGTTCCTGCGGGGTGACCTTGGTCATCCGCACCCCCACGTATCGGTAGCCGGCCGCGGCCGCGGCATCCACGAGCTCCGGCGGCGACAGGCTCAGCGCCGTGAGGTGCGCGAGGGAGTAGTCGTGGCGCGGCTCGGCCGAGTCGAAGGCCGGGGCGCTCGCCAGCATCCGCATCCGCTGTCGCCGATGGGCGGCCATCCGCAGCGGCACCGTGTGCGGGTCGCCGAACGCGTCGTAGCCGCCGACGCGCTGCACCACCTCGAAGAAGACGCGCGAGCCCACCATCTCCGTGAAGAAATGGAGGAACTCCCCCGCCTCGTCGCGGTCGTAGAGGATCGAGTTCTCGCGCAGCGTCGCGACGAATCCCTCCGGAAGGGCCATCCGAGCGTCGAGATCGTCGTAGTAGTTGCCGGGGATCTCGAGGATCGGCGCCCCGCGTTCGCGCAGCTGCTTCGCGGCGGCGACGGCATCGTCGGTCGCGAAGGCGACGAGCTGGGGATTCGACACGCCGGGCGCCCAGTCGCCGCGTCGCAGCGGCGTCGTGCTCAGCGCGACGCGGACGCGTCCGCCCGGGTCGCTCGCCGACCACGTGCGGATGAGGCCGAACGGGGCCGTGACCTCGGTCGGCTCGCCGGGTGCCAGCCCGAGGACGGCGCGGAAGAAGAGCGCGGACTGGTCGAAGTCGTCGATCGACTCGGTGATCGCCACATGGTCGATGTCGCGCAGGAGGGGTGGCGTCGAGAACGAGGCCCCGGTCGGTTCGAAGTCCCGCTGCCACTGCCGGCCGCGACCGGTGTCGCAGAAGAACAGCGCCGTGCCGCCCGGCGTCGCGACGGAGCCGAGATCGGCCTCGCGAGGTCCTCGCGGACGCGCGAGCTTCGGAGCGCCGAGACGTTCGGCGCGCCGCATCGACGCGGTCGCGTCGGCGCTCTCGACGGCGAGCGCGCAGATGGAGGCGGTCGCGGGGTCGATCGATCGCTCGGGAGTGAGATTGAGCACGATGCGTGCGTCACCCTGCTCCCACAGCTGCACGTGCTTGGACCGGTGCTGCCCGACATGGGCGAACCCGAGCGCAGTGAGCGCCCGCGCGACGAGCGGCCCTGAGACATCGTCGGCGGCGAGCTCCGCGAACGCGAAGCCGTGGAGCAGCGGCGCAGGCGGCAACACCGCCCGGGGCGACGACGGCGCAGCGCTCGACGGTCCGGTGACCTCCACGGACTCCGCGAGCGCACGCACGGATCGCATCGCGTCGGTCGCGGTGTGCCGCGGATCCTCTTGCTGGTAGACGTCGTTGAACACTTCGAGGGCGATCGGCCCGTCATATCCCTCGGCGATCAGCCGGCCGAGGAACCCGGCGACGTCGAGCGAGCCCTGCCCGGGAAACATCCGGTAGTGCAGGCTCCACTCGGGCACGTCCAGGTTGAGCCGCGGCGCATCCGCCAGCTGAACGTGGAACACCTTGCCGATGTCGAGGTCGGCGACCGCCGCGGGATCGTTTCCCTGCGAGAGCAGATGGAAGCTGTCCAGGCACAGCCCCAACGCGGCGTGATCGGTGCGCTGCACGAGGCGCCAGGCCTCGTCGGTGGTGCGCACGCGGCCCCACGGCACGGCTTCGTAGGCGAGCCGGATCCCGCGCGCGTGCGCGAGATCGGCGAGACGGCGAAGCTGCTCCGCGGCGAGCTCATCGTCCTCGATCCCGTCCTCCGACCGGGAGGAGCAGCACACCAGCACGCGCGCACCGAGCTCGGCCAGCAGGCCGAGCTTCCGCTCGGCGCGGCGAAGCGTGAGGTCGAACCGCCCGGCGGGCACGGGCTCGACGTGGAACGGCTGATAGACGCCCACCGAGATCCCCAGGCGCGCGGCCTCCTCGGCCACGCGCCCGGGCGACCACGCGGACATGACGAGGTCGTACTCGAGCATCTCCACCCCGGCGAAGCCGGCCTCCGCCGCCGCGCGCAGTTTGTCCTCCAGCGTGCCCGAGAGACACACCGTCGAGATCGAGACGCGGCGCGGATCGAATGCGGGGTTCATGGCTGCTGGATCTCAGTGCGTCGCGACGTGCTCGACCGTCTCGCCGGGCGAGTAGATGTCCAGGATGTTCCAGTGGCCCGTCGTCGGCGTCGGCACGTTGACCATCGACACATCGATCACGACCGGAGCGCCCAGGGCGATGGCCTGTTCGAGCGCAGGCCGGAACCCCGCAGCCGAGTCGACCCTGATGCCGGCGATCCCGTATGCCCGCGCGATCGCCGCGTAGTCGGTGTACATCGGGTCGTCGCCGCTGCCGAACACCGTCCCGTACGTCGTGTCGAACGCGGCCTTCTCGAGCCCCGCGATCGTGCCGAAGGCGTTGTTGTTCATGACCACCCAGATCGCCGCGACGTTCTCCTCACGGGCGGTGGCGAGCACGGCGGGGTTCTGCCCGAATCCTCCGTCGCCCACCAGTGAGACGACGACCCGGTCGGGGCGGGCGATCTTCGCGCCCACGGCAGCCGGGGCGCCGAAGCCCATCGTCGCGAAGCCGCCCGGGGTCAGGAACGTGCCCGGCGTCAGGATGTCGAACTGCTGGCCGACGCCGTTCTTGTTCCAGCCCACGTCCGTGGTGATGATCGCGTCGGCCGGCAGCACCTCGCGCGTCTCGGAGAGGATCCGCTCCGGACGCATCGGCCAGGCGTCCGAGGCCTGCGCCGCGGCGTTCTCGCGCTTCACCGCGGAGCGGCTCTCGGCGATCCGTGCGAGCAGCGCGTCGCGGCGCACGCCGGACGGCGCGAGCCGGCGCGCCACGCGGATCAGAACGCTCAGCGCCGACTTGAGGTCGGCGAGCGCGCCCAGCGCGAGCGGGTAGTTGCGCCCGAGCTCGGCGGGATCGATGTCGATCTGCATGAGCTTCGTGGCCGGGATGTCGAACGTGTACTCCGCGTACCACGAGCTCGAGTCCGCCTCCGCGAATCTGGTTCCGAGCGCGAGGATCCAGTCCGCGGTCCGTGTGGTCTCGTTGGTGAACGCCGTGCCCCAGAATCCGGTCATGCCGAGCACGAGGGCGTCATCGTCCGGGACGGCCCCCTTGCCCATCAGGCTGTGCGCGATCGGGAGCGAGAGCAGGCCGGCGAACTCGGCGAGCTCGGCCGAGGCATCCGCCGCGATGATCCCCCCGCCGACGTACAGCACGGGCCTCTCGGCATCCAGCAGGTTCCGCACGATCTGCTCCGCGACCGCCTCGTCGAGACTCGGCTTCGCGAGCGCGCGGGTGTTGCCGACGACCTTGTCGAACGACGCGACATCCACCTCCGCCGAGAACACGTCCATCGGGACGTCCACGAGCACCGGACCGGGCCGGCCGCTCTCGGCCAGGGTGAAGGCCTTGTCGAGCACCTCGGCGACGAGGTGAGGCTGATCCACCCGCCAGGCGCGCTTGACGAAGGGCCGGTAGATCTCGTACTGCGCGGCATCCGCATGCAGGTTGATCTCCTGGTGCGGGTGCTTCCCGAAGTAGTGGGTGGGCACGTCGCCCGCGATCACGACCATCGGAATCGAATCGAGTGCCGCGTTGGCGACCCCGGTCGTGGCGTTCGTCAGGCCGGGGCCGAGGTGGGTCAGCACGACCCCGGCCCGCTTGGTCACCCGCGCGTACCCGTCCGCCGCGTGGGCGGCGATCTGCTCGTGCCGCACGTTCACGAAGGAGATCTGCTCGCTCTTCTCGAGAGCGGCCAGCAGGGCGATGTTCGTGTGACCGCACAGTCCGAACACGTGCTCGACGTCGCGGGCCTCCAGATACCGGACGATCTGGTTCGAGACCAGGTCCTTCATGACGTTCTCCTTCTTTCGTCGCCTTCGACGGGGACCGATCGGCGTGCCGGCCCCGTGTACGTGTATCCGATGGATTTCGGCATCGGGCCCTTGATCCGCCCGCCCTGGGTCATCTGCTCCACGGCGTGGGCGAGGATGCCGACCGACCGGGCGAGGATGAAGACGCCGCGTCCGAGCACGGGGGTGAAGCCGAGCTCGCAGTAGATGACCGCCGTGACCCCGTCGACGTTCATCGGGACGCGACGGGTCCTGCCTTCGCTGATGGCGTCCTCGACGGCGCGCCCGATCGCGGCGAAGCGGCCGTCGACCACGCCGTCCGCGGCCGCGGCGTCGACGAGCGACAGCAGGCGCGGCGTTCGCGGGTCCAGCGGGTGGAATCGGTGACCGAACCCGGGCACGTACTCCAGACCCGCGTCGCGGTGGCGCTGCAGCACGGCGCGAGCCGCCTCGTCGACGCCGCCTGCCTGTGCGATCTCGGCGTCGATCTCGAGATACAGCTCCATGCACTGCTGTCCGGGGCCGCCGTGGATGTCGTCGAGCACGTTGATGGCGGAGGCCATCGCGCCGTTGACGGGAACGCCGCACGTCGTCGCCATGCGGGCGATCGCGATGGAGGGCGCCTGCGGCCCGTGATCCACCGAGGCGACGAGCGCGGATTCGAACAGGGCCGTCTCGGCAGACGACGGCAGCTCGCCGCGGAGCATGAGCCAGATGGCGTCGACGAAGCCGACGTTGCCGATGAGCTCCTCGATCGGGTAGCCGCGCAGCGCGATCTCTCCCGGGTGGATGTCGATGATGTCGGTCTGCCACCACTGCCGGGCCTCATCGACCACGGCTTCCGCCGCGGGGCCGCCGGACGGCTTCCGGCCGTCTTCCGTCGCAGCGCTCATGCCCGCGCCGCTTCGGCCGACTCGAGCGCCGCGTCGTAGAACTCGCCGAACAGCTCCTCGTCGGACGGCCGGTCCTCGGCGATGGTCCGCGAGACCCAGGTCGTGTTCAGGTAGTGGCGAAGCGACACGTTCTCGGAGGTGATGTTGCCTCCCCACGTTCCGCAGCCCATCGACGAGGTCATCGGCATCCCGTTCGTGAAGGCGCCGGCGTTGGCCTTCGAGTTCGGCTGCCGCACCATGATCCGCGAGACCGGCATGTGCCGTGCGAAGTAGTCGATGTGCGCGTCGTCCGTCGAGGCGATGCCGCAGGAGTGACCCTTGCCGCCGATGTCGTACAGCCGCTTCGCGAGCTCGACGCCGTCCTCGAAGCTCCCCTCGTAGGCGTGGACGGCCATGAGAGTGGTCAGCTTCTCCTTGCAGAACTGCTTGTCCTCGGCGATGCCATCGCCCTCCACGAGGATGAACCGGCGGTCCTCCGGGATCTCGAATCCCGCGGCGCGCGCCAGCGTCTGCGGTGAGATCGCGACGGTGTCGGGCAGCCGGTGACCCTCGTCGTCCCACATCACCGACCGCAGTGCGTCACGCTGATCCGCCGTCGCGAGATACCCGCCCTCGGCCTGCAGCGCGTCGAGCATGTCCCGGTACCGGGACGCCGGCACGAGCACGTTCCCGTCCGCCGAGCAGCCCGACCCGAAGTCCGAGGTCTTCGACAGCATGCAGTTGCGCGCCGTCTCCTGCAGGTCGGCTGTCTCGTCGACGAACTCCGTCGCGTTGCCCGCGCCCACGCCGTAGGCGGGCGTGCCGGAGCTGTAGGCCGCGCGCACGAGGCCCTGCCCGCCGGTCGCGATGACGAGGTCGGAGCGACGCATGATCTCCTGGGATGCTGCGAGGCTGGGCAACGTGATGCACTGGAGGATGTCGGCCGGCGCGCCTTCGGCCTCGAGCGCCTCGCGCATGAGCCGGACCGTCTCGAACGTCGTGTGCTTCGAACGTGGATGCGGCGAGAACACCACGACATCGCGCGCCTTGATCGCATAGATCGCGTTGCCGGCGGGCGTCAGGTCCGGGTTGGTCGTCGGAACCACGCAGCCGATGATGCCCACCGGCTTGCCGTACTTGACGAGCCCCTTCTCCGCGTCCTCCTCGATCACGCCGACCGATGGGCTGCGCAGCGCGTCGCGGAGGACGCCGCGTATCTTCATCCGCTTGTTCATCCGGCTGCCGAAGTCTCCGAGGCCCGACTCCTCGATCCCCATCTCCACGAGGCGGTGGAAGGAGGACCGGTTCGCCACCGCCCACGCCACCGCCTGGATGAGCCGGTCGACGCGCGCCTGATCGTACGTCTCGATGATCGCGAGGGCGGCCCGTGCGCGGGCGAACACCTCGTCGAGTTCGTGCTCCTGCTCCTGCGTGAGCGACGTGCTTGGTGAAGCAGCCATGACAACTCCGTCCATGGGCATTGATGCCGACGGCCGAATGCTATTCAGACGCGGACCGGTGCGACAAAGGGTGTCCCACTGGGCAGTATGGGCACGCCATGCCGTCCCGTCCCGACGACGACGAGGCGCGAGTTGTACCACTCGATGGGTCGCTCGGTTGCCCCCTCCGGCGCCCGCCGTTAGCGTCCCCAGCGCCGGGCGGCGAAGCCGATCCCCAGGTCGGGCGGGCCGGACGGCATTCCCCAGAAAGACGACGGGCGGGTGAAGACCCCACCGTCGTCGGATCGAAGACGATCAAGGAGCAAGGGATGCGCACACGACTGACCAAGAGGTGGGGAGCCGCGGGAATCGGGGCGCTGGCGATAGCGCTCGCCGTGGCGGCCTCACCCGCGTACGGACAGATGAGACCGGCCGAGCCGGTCCCGCCTGCGGGGCTGACAGGTCTCGAGCCGACCGGAGCCGACATGCCGACCGTGGGCGGCAATCTCGGCAACCAGCACTACTCGGGCCTGACCCAGATCACGAAGCAGAACCTCAAGGATCTGGCGCCGGCGTGGCGGACGCACGTGTCGGCCGTCGCTCCCGCGAGCGATGATGCGGGGCAGCAGACGACTCCCATCGTCGTCGACGGCGTGCTCTACCTCGACACCCCGAGCGGCGGCGTGATCGCCGTCGACGGCGCGACCGGTGACCCCGTCTGGAAATGGGAGAACACCGTCTACGGACTGTCGGGCACCCGGCGCGGCGTCTCCGCGGGTGACGGCAAGATCTTCACACTCGCCGGCGGCAATCGCGTGGTGGCCCTCGACCAGGCCACGGGCGCCGAGATCTGGGCCGTGCAGCCGACCGGAGCGAACGGCGAGGACCTCGGACGCGTCGGCAAGGTCGCGACCGTCTACGCCGACGGGATCGTCTACGCCCATGCGGCCGACGGCGATCGCGGCGCGGTCGTCGCCCTCGACGCGAGCGACGGCTCGTACGTGTGGCACTTCTTCGGCGGACCGAAGCGCGGCGAGCTGTTCACGGGTGTCGACGGGGTGACCTTCGACGCGTCGGCGACGTGGGGCCCCGTCCTCCCGGACGGCACCGACTGCTCCGAGGAAGGCGGCGCGACGTCGTGGATCAACGGCGCGGTCGACCCCGAGCTGAACTACTACATCATGACGTTCGGCAACGCGCGCAGCTGCACGTCCTCGCAGAACGGATCGCTCCGCCCCGGAGACAACCTGTTCTCGACCACGATGGTGGCGGTGGATGCCTCGACAGGCGCCTACAAGTGGCACTATCAGTCGATTCACCACGATGTGTGGGACATGGACAACGTCCACCCTCCCACCCTCGCCGACATCCGGATCGACGGTGAGGAGCGCAAGGTGGTGTTCTACGGCAGCAAGTCGGGTCACCAGTTCGTGCTCGACCGCACGAACGGCAAGCCCGCCCTTCCCGTCGTCGAGAAGGAGATGATCACCGACTCGCGACAGCTCCACTCGGAGACGCAGCCGTTCCCGGAGCACCGTCTCCTGCCCGAGTGCCTCGTGTGGGAGAAGCTCGACGCCGACAACATCCCGGGCGACCCGTGGCGCGCGGTGCCGAACTACAACGGCTACCAGCCGGACGCCGATGGGAACCTCGTCTTCAACCCCGACAGCTACGTCGCGGTCGACGAGCCGTACCTGACCTACCCCGAGGGCCACGTCGGCCACCGCGAGGGCTGCATGTACGACCCGCAGTGGGACGCGCCGATCCTGTCGACGACGAGCCAGAACGGCGGCGGCGACTGGTCGAACAACTCGTACAGCCAGAGCACGAACCTCGTCTACTTCCCGTACGGCACCAACCCGGTGGCGCACTGGAACGGCGCGGCGGCGAACGGTCAGCGTGCGATCGGGCAGTACCAGACCGGCGGCATCCTCGCCTACGACGCGTCGACCGGCGCGGTCGCGTGGCAGAACCACCTGGGCACCGACATGTCGCACGGCCAGGGACCGATGACCACCGCGGCCGATCTGCTCTTCGTGGGCCAGATCGACGGACGCGCGCTGGCCATGGATGCCCGGACCGGTGACGTGCTGTGGGAGTTCCAGACCGGCTCGGGCATCGCGGCCGCCCCCGTCACGTACGAGGTCGGCGGCGAGCAGTACGTCGCGTTCTTCGCCGCCGGGTCGACGAATCCGTACGGCGGTTCGGTGACGCAGGGCGACTCGCTGTGGTCGTTCAAGCTCGGCGGCCAGTACCGGACCGAGTCGGGCAGCCAGGAAGGTCCGATGACCGCCCCGCTGACGATCCGCCGCCCGGTGAGCGGCGCAGCGGTCGAGGGCTCGACGGTGAACAACACGGTCCTCCTCGCCCGTTCCAGCCGCACCGCCGACACCGCCGCGGCGCGCGACAGCGTCGCGCAGGCCGGCATGCAGCCGACCCACCTGCGGGTGCCGGTCGGGACGACGGTGACGTTCCGCAACCCGGGGGCCGAGACGTTCCCGAACTTCCCGAACGTGAAGCCGCACTGCGCGACGCAGTTCTTCGAGGGGGAGTTCAACGTCGAGCTGGCGCCAGGGGAGACCTACCAGCACACGTTCACGCGCGCCGGTGAGTACTACTTCAACGACTGCACCGACCCGCGGCCGACAGGCAAGATCGAGGTGTACCTCACGCCGCAGGATCAGCCGGGCGCGCTGCAGTTCACGCCGGGCACCCTGAACCTCGGCTCGGGCACCGGTCTGTTCACCGGTGTCAACGGCAAGGTCTCGGCCCACTTCGAGCTGCCGGCCGGCTACACGTACGACAGCGGCGCCGTGCTGGTCACGCCGCTCTCGTCGAGCGTGATCGAGGCGTCGAAGGTCACCGCGAACAAGAACCGGATCATCCTCCAGTTCGACGCCACCGCGGTCGACAACAACGTGCCGACGGGGGAGGTGACGCTGACGGTGAGGGCGAACGTCCTGAACGCCTCCGGGGTGCAGGAGCAGCTCTCCTCCACCGCCACGGTGACCGTCGTGAAGTAGCCGTCCGCCGCTGGACACCGATCCGCCTCCGTTCTCGCGACGGGGGCGGATCGGTCTGTGCGGCCGGTGTCCCATTCGGCGAAACTCGTCTTTGCACGCACCCGCCGGCAGTCCAGAGTCGCAGAGGCAGCGGTGCGCGTGCGTGCGCGGCCCGCATCGACAGAGAGGTTGGCAATGCACCCTGACACCATGGCGGTCGTGCCATGACCGACAAGGAATCCGGGCAGGAGCCCGAGGAGAGGCCGGACGACGGCCGTGGCACCGAGCCCGAAGCCGCTGCCGCTGCTGCGCGCGAGGAAGGCGTCGGCGACTCGATCTACCCGCACACCAACACCTTCTACACGACGCCCAGACTCAACCAGGGCGTGCCCGCCGACCCGGTGTTCATCCGGATCCTCTCCGGGATCGAGATCACGATCGGCGTCGCGCTGTTCGCGTGCATCGTCTTCGGCGTCATGTACCAGGTGCTCGGCCGCTACTTCCCCTCGGTCGCGTGGGTGGGAGCGGGCGAGCTGGCCCTGCTGTCGATGATCGCACTCACCTTCATCACCACGGGCTACCTCGTGGGACGCAACGGGCACATCGTCCTCGAGATCTTCGACGAGATGCTCGCCGGCACGCGGCTGTTCGTCGCGCTGCGCGTCATCTCCGCGGTGATCATGGTCGTCACCAGCCTGGCCCTCGCCTACGAGGCCTGGGTGAAGATCGCGACCGAATGGGGCCGGCTGAGCGCCGCGATGCACATGCCGCTCGGCGTGCTGTACGTCTTCGCGCTCGTCGGCTTCGTATCGGCGGCGATCCACTCCTCGATGAAGATCCCCTACGCAAACCGCCCCGAGCGCAAGCTCGACATCGGCGAGATGGAGGGCTGATCGTGGATCTCTGGCTCTACATCCTGCTGTTCGTCGTCTTCCTGCTGCTGCGTGTGCCCGTCGCCTTCGCGATGATCGCGTCGAGCATGCTCTACTTCTACAGCCACGGCCTGTCGGCGGGCTACGCCATCTCCTCGATCGTCAACGGCATCAACAGCTTCCCGCTGCTCGCGGTGCCGCTGTTCATCTTCGTCGGCACGATCGCCAACAACCTCGGCATCGCCACCCGCCTCTACGACCTGGCGCGCGCGCTCCTGCCCCGGCTCCCCGGCAACCTCGCCTACGTGAACCTCGGCACCGCGATCGGCTTCTCGTGGATCAGCGGCTCGGCGCTCGCGGATGCGGCGTCGACGAGCAAGGTGCAGATCCCGCAGATGCTCAAGGCCGGCTACCCGTACGGGTTCTCCGCGGGTCTCACGGCGTCGGGCTCGCTGATGAGCACCGTGATGCCGCCGAGCATCCCCGCCGTCCTCTTCGCCGCGACCGCCTCCATCTCGACCGGCGCCCTCTTCGCCGGCTCCATCATCCCGGCCGGGCTGATGGCGCTCGGCCTCGCCGCCTACATCTTCTTCTGGGTGCGGCGTCACCCCGACATCGCTGTCGGCCGGCCGTTCGACGGCGGCATGCTCGGCAAGGCCGCGGTGCGGGTCATCGGCCCGGCACTGCTCCCCGTGATCATCCTCGGCGGCATCTTCAGCGGCCTGTTCACCGCGACCGAGAGCGCCGGCATCGCCGCCGTGTACATGCTCCTGCTGGGCGTCATCTACCGCACGCTCAACTGGAAGGTGTTCTGGAAGTCGGCCAAGGAGACGGTCGTCATCTCGGGCGGCATCCTGCTGATCCTCGGCGCGTCGAACCTCATGGGTCAGGTGCTCGCCCGCGAGCAGGTCTCGCGATCGCTCGGCGAGTGGCTCACCGGCATCACCGACAACCCGCTCGTGTTCCTCCTGATGCTCAACGTGCTGCTGATCCTGCTGGGCGTCCCGCTCGAGGCTCCCCCGGTGATCCTCGTCCTCGTGCCGATCCTCATGCCGATCGTCGCGCAGTTCGGCATCGATCCGGTGCAGCTCGGCGTCATCATGATCCTCAACCTCATGATCGGATCGCTGACGCCACCCGTCGGGGCGGTGCTGTTCGTGGTCGGCTCGATCACGCGCAGACCGATGGGCGAGCTGTTCCGCGGCATCCTCCCGTTCCTCATCCCGCTCGGCGCGGTCCTGCTGCTGCTGACGGTGTTCCCCGTCATCGTCACGTTCCTCCCGACGCTGCTCGGGCTGCTGTAGCGACGACCCACGCCCCCCGGCTCCGGGGTTCCCGCGGCGCCCCGCGGGGACCCCGGAGAAGGGGCGATCCCCAGGAAGGAGACGACCGTGACGACGAAGCTCTTCGTGCTCAACGGGTCGAACATGAACATGCTGGGCCTGCGCGAACCCGAGCTGTACGGCACGGCGACGCTCGACGACGTGCGCGCCGACTGCCGGCGTGTGGCCGAAGAGCTCGGTTTCGAGCTCTTCTTCGCGCAGTCCAACGCGGAGCATGAGCTGGTCGAGTGGGTGCACGAGGCCTTCCGTCAGCAGGCCACCGTGGTGATCAACCCGGCGGGGTTCAGCTTCGGCTCGGTGCCGCTCCTCGACGCGCTGCACATGCTCACGACACCGGTCATCGAGGTGCACCTCACCAACATCCACGCCCGTGACGCCGACCATCGGCACTCGATCATCTCGAAGGCCGCCCGTGTGGTCATCGCCGGCGCGGGCGTGTACGGCTACGAGCTCGCGGTCCGGGCCGCCGGGCGGCTCGCCCGCATCGCCGCGGAGTGACCGCGGCCAGACGGCAGAGTTCAGGCGCGCAGCATCCATGAAGAGCGGAATGGATGCTGCGCCCCCGCGCGTCAGCCGCGCGCGATCGTGTCGGCGGCCGCGCTGCCGAAGACGAGCGCCTTCGTGAGCGCCGTGCCGGTCATGTACGACGCGCCGTGGAAGCCGCCCGCGACCTCGCCGGCGGCGTAGAGACCCTCGATGCGGGTGCCGTCGATGCGCCGTACGGACGCGTCGGGCGCGACCCGCAGTCCGCCGAAGGTCGAGGTCATCGCCGTCACCGCGGGGTACGCGTAGAACGGGCCGGTCTCGAGCGGCAGCAGCGCGCCCACCCCGTTCACGAGACCGGTGCGGCCGAACGCGTCCTCGCGGCGCCGCGCAACGCCGTCGTTGTAGAGCTCGACGGTGCGCTCGAGGGCCTCGCCGGGCATTCCGAGCCGCTGCGCGAGATCGGCCACGGTCGGCGCGCTCGGCAGGTGACCGAGCTCCTCGATGCGGTCCATGTCCGACAGCGGCACCCCCCGCCTCGAGAGAGCCCGCACGCGGGCGTCGAAGATCTGGAACGCCATGCCGCCCGGCTGATCCAGCACCGCCGCGCCGAGCACCTTGTACGACTGCGACTCGTCGGCGAACCGCTCGCCGTCGGCGTTCACCAGGATGGCGCCGAGATAGTTCGCGGTGAGGAGTTCGTGCTCCTCGTCGGTCGCGTCGGGGTGCTGGCCGTAGGTGCCAGCGACATGGCCGATGTCGGCGAGGCCGGCACCCAGCATCCACGCCATCCGCAGCCCGTCGCCCGTGTTGCCGACGCCGCCGTACGGCATCGCCGCGGCCTGATCGGGCACGAAGAGCTCGAGCAGTTCGCGGGAGCGCGAGAACCCTCCGCTGGCGAGGACGATGCCGGCTTCCGCGGTGAACACCTCGCCGGCAGAACGGATGCTGCGTACCCGCGCCTCCTCCGCGACCAGGGTGTCGGCGGGCCGGCCGGTGAGGATCACGGCTCCCGCGGCGAGCGCCTCGCGCTCGAGGTGCGCGAGCAGGTCGCGGATGCGGACCAGGTGGGCCCGCGCGATCGTCATGCCGGCACTCACCTTGAGCTCGTCGGTCCACGCGCCGGCGCGTTCGATCGCCTCGATCGCGCGCGCCTGATGGTCGACGAGCGCCGTCAGCAGCGCCGGATCGGCGAATCCGCCGCCGGTGCCGATCATGTCGGCGAGGAAGAGGTCGTCCGAGTCCTCGACCCCGGCGCGGCGCTGGAGCGCCGTGCCGGACAGCGCGAACCATCCGCCGCTCATCGCAGAGCTCCCGCCGAGCCGGTCGCGCTTCTCGAGCAGCGCGACGCGCAGTCCGTGCCCCGCGAGGCGCCGCGTCGCCGCCAGGCCGGCAAGTCCTCCCCCGACGACGATCGCGTCGAAGCGATGGGTCTTCGACGCCGTCATCGCCGACTTCCCGGGCGGCGTGCGGAGGTCATGGCCGCTCCGCCGCGACGATCCCGGCGCGGAACCGCGGCACGTCGACGGCGCAGCCGCTGCGGGCGGCGAGCGCGGCCGCCTCGACGAGCGCGAGGGTGTGCGCGGCGTCTTCCGCGGTGACGAGGGGCTCGGCGGTGCCCCGCGCGACCTCGACGAAATGATCGAGCTGGGCCTGGAACGACCCCCGGGGACGGACGGGGAGGTAGGTGCGCGACAGCGGCGAATGCCAGTCCGCCGGCACCGACGGGTCGTACGAGTAGCGCGCGAGGTTCGGGACCGACAGCGCCGCACGCGTGCCGACCAGGCGGTAGGCCACGCCGTCGGGGACGAACGGAAACGCCGGCGTCTCCTCGGTCGCCTGATCCCAGCCCCACGGGGAGACCCCGGCGTCGGAGGCGAGGAAGCTGCCGACCGCGCCGGAGTCGAACCTCAGGCTCAGCGACACGGTGTCCTCGACCTCCCACCCGCGAGCGTGCGAGCTCTGCAGGGCGTGGATCTCGGTGACCTCGCCGCACAGGTGGCGCAGCAGATCCAGATCGTGCACGACGTTGATGAGCATCACGCCGCCGCCGCTGCTGCGGTGCCACGCAGTGCCGGTGAAGTACTCGTCCTCCTTGCGCGCGGACCACATCCCGCTCACGGCGACGAGCCGGCCGAGCTCGCCATCGCGCACCGCGGCGCGTGCGCGTGCGATCGCCGGATGGTGACGGCGGTGGTGGCCCACCAGCAGCCGGCCATTCAGGCGGGCGACCGCGTCGACCAGCCGGAGCGACTGGGCGTAGTCGACGGCCACGGGCTTCTCCAGCAGGACCGCGAGACCCGCGTCCAGGCACTCGATCGCCGTGTCGACGTGCAGCGCGTTCGGATTGGCGATGAGGATGGCGTCCAGCCCGCCGGCGTCGAGCATGTCGGACGTGGAGGCGAAGGCTGCGCACCCGAAGCCGTCACGGGTGGGTGCGGGGTCGGCGACGGCGGCCAGCTCGGCGCCGGGAGCAGCGTGGATGAAGTCGATGTGCTGGCGCCCCATGAACCCGGCGCCGACCACGCCGATGCGGATCGGCGGAGCCTCGACTGCGCTCACGGGTCCTCCTGCATCAGGTTCGCACGCGGGTGGGACCCGAGCGTATGCCACCATGGATCCGCGCACGCGGGTCGTTCCATTCAGCGGCGCAGCGCCTCTCCCGCGCAGCGATGACCTGATGTTCCACTCGCCGGGACACCGCTTTGACGCCCGTTCGAAGTCGGTCAGAGTCGGCACTGCCACCGGCCGCGACCGCGTGGGCGACGGCCGTTTCGTCCCGGCGGAAGGGCTCGGCCCGAGGTCGCGCGCCGGCCACCGAATGTCACGGCACCACCTGCACGAAGACGTGCACCAACAGAGGAGAGTCCCATGAGCACAGCCCGCTCGACGCGCCGCGGCCTTCTGGCCGCCTCGGCGCTCGCAGCAACCGCTCTGGTCGCCGCCGGCTGCGCCGGCGGCGGCACGCCCGAGAGCTCGAACACGGAGACCGCCGCAGCGAACGAGCCCGTCACGCTCTCGGTCGCGACCAGCCAGAACGAGGAGACACCGAACTACTACTGCGGCGTCGAGCTGCTCAAGGATCGCCTCGAGGGCGCCGACATCGGCTTCACCGTCGAGCTCTACCCCGCGAGCCAGCTGGGTCCGGACGCAGACCGGTTCCCGCTCGTCCAGGCAGGCGACATCGACATCGACCTGCAGGGCGCGTCGGCGCTGAGCTCGACGTTCGAGCCCATCGGAGTGGTCGACGCCGCCTATGCGTTCGACGACGTCGAGCATGCCTTCAAGTGGATCGACGAGGGGTCGGAGGAGCTGTTCACGTCGTTCCACGAGGCGACCGGCGTCAACATCGTCGACGGCTGGTTCTTCGGCAACCGCACCTTCACGACCAAGGACATCGAGGTCACCAGCCCCGACGACCTCGAGGGCGTGCCGATCCGGTTCCCGAACTCGCCGCAGTTCCTCGCGAACGCCGCCGCGCTCGGAGTCACGAACCCCGTCTCGGTCGCCGTCGAGGAGGTCTACTCCGCGCTCCAGCAGGGCATCGCCGTCGGCCAGGAGAACCCGATCGTCGCCACGCACTCCTCCAGCTACGACGAGGTGCTCAACACCGCGATCCTGAACAACCACAACGTCGGCATCCACTGGATCCTCGTCAGCGACAAGACCTACGAGAAGATGAGCGACGAGCAGGCTGCGCTGCTCGAGGAGACCATCCACGAGATCCGTCCCGAGAACGCCGACTGCGTCGAGGAGGCGACCGAGGAGATCCTCGACGAGTACCGCGCCAACGACGCGTTCACCGTCATCGAGACCGAGGACATCGACATGGACGCGTTCATCGGCCAGGCCGAGGACTACTTCACGGACCACTACACCGGTGAGAACCTCGAGGCGTACGAGGCCATCCGCGAGATGGCGGGCTGACCGGCAGACCGCAGCAGCTGAGGGGTGGGTGCGGATCCGCACCCACCCCTCACTCGTGGTCGGCGGCGTGTGGCCGTCAGGCGACGCGGTCCGCGGTGAGCCGGCGGCTCAACGTCATCGCGGCGGCTCGCACCGCCGGGGCGATGCGGTCGGGATCGAAGTCGGCGACCGCGCCGGCGACGGAGATCGCCGCCACGGGCACGCCGCCGTGGCCGAGGATCGGGCTGGCGGTGCAGGTGCGGCCGAGCGCGCACTCCTCTTTTTCGGTCGCGGCTCCGACCCGGCGGATTCCCACGAGCTCGCGCAGGAGCGCGGCGGGATCCGTGAGGGTGTGCGGCGTGCGCTCCTCGAGTCCACCCGAGACGACCGCGTTGACCTCCGCCTGCGTCGAGAACGCCAGAATCGCCTTCCCGAGCGCCGTGGAGTGGGCGGGAAGCCGGCTGCCGATGCGTGCGAGAGGCTTCGACGTCGGCTCGCCGCGCACGATGGCGACGAACACGACGTCCGCTCCCTCGAGCACGGCGAGATGCACGGTCTGGCCTGTCACATCTCGCAGTTCCCCCATCACGGGCAGCGCCAGCCGGCGCAGCATGCGGGGCTGCTCGACGGTCTGGCCGAGCTCGAAGAGCCGGATGCCGAGGTACAGCAGATCGCCGTCCCGGTCGAGGAAACGCTGCGCGACGAGGTCGGCCGCGATCCTCGAGACCGTGGACTTCGGCAGGTTCGCGCGTCGCGCGAGCTCGGAGACCCCGAGTCCCTCGTCGTGCTCGCCGAACGCGTCGAACACCGCCGTCACGCGGTCGAGGACGCTGACGGACTCGCTCCAGTTCGCCGTGCGCATCGTGTCAGGCCGCCGCCAGGCGGCGGGTCACGGTGTTCCCCGCCTGCCGCACCAGGGGCGCGACGCGGTCCGGGTCCATCCCGCCGCTCGGGCCAGCGATCGAGATCGCGCCGAGGACCACCCGGTCGCTCGAGAGCACAGGGCTCGCGACGGCGAAGATGCCGGGGTACGAGGCTTCCAGATCCGTCGCCGTGACCGTGGCGCGCACCTGCGCGAGCTCCTGCCGGAAGCTGTCGGCGTCGTCGTGGCGCAACGGCGCGCTCACGCGGCTCAGCACCGCAGGGTCCGCGCAGAACGCGAGGTACGCCTTGCCGCTGGCCGTGGTCAGCGCCGGGGAGCGCATGCCGGCACGGGTGGGGAGCATGGGCAGGCGTCCGGCGACGGCCGCGATGGAGACCATGTCGGTGCCCTGCTGCACCCACAGCCCCACGCGTTCGCCCGTGACGTCCCGCAGATTGCGGATCACGGGGGCCGCGGCAGCGACGAGTCGGCGAGGCAGGCTCGCCCGCGCGCCCAGCTCGAAGAGGCGCAGTCCGAGTGCGACCCCCTCCTCGGTCCGCGACAGGTACCGCTGAGCGGCGAGCTCGGCGACGAGGCGCGAGACGGTGGACTTGGGCATGGCGGTCCGCGCCGCGATGTCGGTGATCGTGATCGATCCTTCGCACTCCTTCACCGCGTCCAGAATCGCGATGATGCGGTCGAGCACCGATACCGGGGGTCCCGCCGGAGCGGGAGTCGTGTTCCATTCGGCGAGACTCGTCATCGAGCATCCCCTCCCAACGGGTTGAATCGTCGTCGATCGCCCTTCGTGCTTCGAACGTACTAGTTAGTACAGAAGCGTGCAATGCTCTACCGCACACACCTGGGCGAGCAGGAGGTCGGCCACGAGGAGGGTCATGCGCACGTCGATCGCGACGGTATGCCTGAGCGGCACGCTCGACGAGAAGCTCGTCGCGGCGCACGCTGCGGGCTTCGACGGGGTCGAGATCTTCGAGCCCGATCTCGTCGCGTCGCCGGACTCCCCCGAGGCGATCCGCGAGCGTGCCGCGGAGCTCGGGCTGTCGCTCGACCTGTACCAGCCGTTCCGCGATTTCGAGGGCGTCGGACCCGAGCTGCTCGAGCAGAACCTCCACCGCGCGGCGGCCAAGTTCGCGCTGATGAACCGGCTCGGCATCGAGACGATGCTGCTGTGCAGCAACGTCGCCACGGCGCGCAGCGGCGACGAGCAGCTCGCGGCCGCCCAGCTGAGACTGCTCGGCGGGGTCGCGGAGCAGTTCGGCGTGCGCGTCGCGTACGAGGCGCTCGCCTGGGGCCGGTTCGTCGACAACTACGAGGCCGCGGCCCGCATCGTGCGCCTCGCGGACCATCCGCGCATCGGCCTGTGCCTCGACAGCTTCCACATCCTCTCCAAGGGGCACAACCCCGAGGCGATCGAGACGATCGCCGCCGACAGGATCTTCTTCGTGCAGATGGCCGATGCTCCGCTGCTCTCGCTCGACGTGCTCTCGTGGAGCCGGCACCATCGCCTGTTCCCCGGCGAGGGCGGCTTCGATCTGGCCACATTCATGGGTCACCTCGTGCGCACCGGCTATGACGGGCCGGTCTCGCTGGAGGTATTCAACGACACCTTCCGCCAGTCCGATCCCCTCGCCACGGCCGTCGATGCACGGCGGTCGCTGAGGTGGCTGGAGCACGAGACCGCGACGGCACTCGGCGCCCGCGCCGGCGGCCGCGCCGCCCGGATGTCGACGGCGGCACTTCCCGACGTGGATCCCCCCGCCGACATCAACTACGTGGAGCTGCGCACCGGCGACCTGCCCGAGCTGCGCCGCCTGCTGGCACAGCTCGGCTTCCGCTCCCACGGGGAGCACCGCACGAAGAGCGTGGAGCTCTGGACCCACGGCGCGGCCCGCGTGGTGCTCGGCGCACCGGACTCGGCGCACGCGCAGCCGACGGTGGCGGGAGTCGGCCTCTCGGTCGCGGACCCCGCGCTGGCCGCGCGACGCGCGCGAGACCTCTTCGCACCCGCGGTCCCCCGGGACGAGGGCGCAGGGGAGGAGACCCTCGTCGGCGTGCGGGCACCCGACGGATCGGAGGTGTTCTTCGGCGTGGCGGGCGGGGCGGAGCCGAGATGGGTGGGTGAATTCGGCCATCCGGATGCCGGCGACGCCGCGATGATCGACCGCGTAGACCACATCAACCTCGCCCAGCCGTGGCAGCACTTCGACGCCGCCGTGCTGTTCTTCCGGTCGGTGCTGGATCTGCGCGCCGAAGCGACGATAGAGGTGGCCGCACCGGTCGGGCTCGTGCGCAGCCAGGTCCTCCACAGCTCCAACGGCGTCCTGCGCATCGCGCTGAACCTGGTGCCCTCGGGCGCCACGGAAGACGCGATCCTCCCGCAGCACATCGCCTTCGCTACACGGGACGCCCTCGCCCTCGCGCGGGCGGCGCGGGAACGCGGATTCCGGCCCCTCGACATCCCCGCCAACTACTACGACGACATCGAGGCGCGCTATCAGGTCGACCCCGCCCTGCTGGCAGAGCTCCGCGAGCTGAACGTCATGTACGACCGAGACGAATCCGGAGAGTTCTTGCACTTCTACACCCACCCGGTCGGCACGGTGTTCCTCGAGATCGTGGAGCGCCGAGGCGACTACGCCGGCTACGGCGCCCTCAATGCGCCGGTCCGGCTCGCCGCGCAGTACCAGCACCGCCGCCACATCAGCCGAGGAGTCGGCGCGTGATCCGGCACGTCGACGGGACCGACGTGCGCGACGCAGACCGCGCCGCGCAGGACCGGCACTACCTGGTCGGTCTCATCGGCGAGGGCATCCAGGCGTCGCTGACTCCCCCGATGCACGAGGCGGAGGCGCGCGCGCTGGGGCTCGACTACGAATACCGCATCTTCGACCTCATCGAGCTCGGCCGGCCCGCCGCCGACGTCGGCGCGCTGCTCGCCGAAGCCCGGGTGGCCGGGTTCACCGCCATGAACATCACTCATCCGTGCAAGCAGATCGTCCTCGATCTGGTCGACGAGCTCGATACGGATGCTGCGAACCTGCGCGCCGTGAACCTCGTGGTGTTCGACGGGGATCGTCTGGTGGGCTACAACACCGACTGGATGGGCTTTCGCGACGGCCTCGTCGTGGGCCTTCCCGGTGCCTCGCTCGACCGGGTCGTGCAACTGGGCTGCGGCGGAGCGGGCGCGGCGACCGCATACGCCCTCCTCTCGCTCGGCGCGAGAAGCCTCCAGCTCTCGGACGTCGACCCGGCGCGCGCGAGCGATCTCGCCGCCCGCATGGGAGGGCTGTTCCCCGAGCAGGACGTCTCCACGCTGTCGCCGGGGGAGCTTGCGGAGGGCATCGCCCTGGCGACGGGAATCGTCCACGCGACGCCGCTGGGGATGCTGCACCACCCGGGGATCGCCTTCGATCTCGACCTCCTGCGCGCCGGGACGTGGGTGTCCGACGTCGTGTATCGGCCGCTCGAGACCGAGCTCACCTGGCAGGCGGCCCGGCGCGGGCACCCCGTGCTCCACGGCGGCCTGATGGCCGTGGGCCAGGCCTGGGCCAGCCTCCAGATCATCACGGGTCTGGAGCCGGATCGTGAAAGAATGCAGCGGCACTTCCGTCTGCTCATCAGCGCCGAGGAGCAGGCAGGCGCGGGAAAGGGCGGGCTATGAGCGGTCAGCTGAGCGACGTGCGGGACGGTGCGGGCACCGAGAGGGCGGTGCGTACCCAGGGAGACATCCTGCGGGTCGCCACCGAGGAGTTCGCCGCGAACGGTTACTCCGGTGCGCGCGTCGACGAGATCGCGGCGCGCACCCGCACGACCAAGCGGATGATCTACTACTACTTCGGGTCGAAGCAGGGCCTGTACCTCGCGGTGCTGGAGCAGGTGTACGCGCAGATCCGCCGGGTGGAACGCGGGATCCAGATCGACGAGCTGTCGCCCGACGAAGCGCTGCGCACCATCGCGGAGGCCACGTACGACCACCACACGACTCACCAGGCGTTCATCCAGCTGGTCAGCATCGAGAACATCCATCGCGCAGAGCATCTGCGCCAGTCCGAGACGATCCTCCGCGAGAACGTGACGGCGATCACGCTCCTCGAGGACGTCATCGAGCGGGGTGTGGCGGACGGCATCTTCCGCGACGACGTCGACGCCGTCGACGTGCACATGGTGATCAGTGCCTACGCGTGCTTCCACGTCGCGAACCGGCACACCTTCGCCGCCATCTTCGACCGCGACATGCTCGACCCCGCCCTCCAGGATTCGCATCGCCGCCTCATCGGCGACATGATCGTCGCCACGATGACGGATCGCTCAGCCGCGGGCGTGGGCTCCCACGGGCCGTCAGGCGGACGCGGCGCCCGCTGACGTCAGCCGGCGCGCCAGGGCCGTGGCC
>DATEOM010000109.1:0-4773 GCA_035274105.1 Microbacterium sp. | reverse complement strand
CTGGCGGCGGATGCTGTGGGCGCGACGAAGATGGACCGCCCGGAGGACGTCGAGCCCAACCCCAAGACGGGCAGGGTCTACCTCGCGCTCACGAACAACTCGAGCCGTTCGGTGGCGACGCTGGACGAGGCGAACCCGGTCACCGGCAACCGCTACGGCCACGTCATCGAGATGACCGAGACCGCGGGGCAGGCGGGTACGACGTTCGGCTGGAGCATCCTGCTCCTCTGCGGCGATCCGGCAGTGTTCGCCAACTCGTACTTCACCGGCTTCCCGAAGGAGCTCGTGTCGCCGATCTCGTGCCCCGACAACGTCGCGTTCGACTCGGCGGGCAACCTCTGGATCTCCACCGACGGCGCGCCGAGCACGATCGGCTTCAACGACGGCCTGTTCCTGGTCCCGCTCGAGGGCGCGGAGCGCGGCCACGTGCAGCAGTTCCTCTCGGTGCCCCGCGAGGCCGAGACCTGCGGCCCGGTCATCCACGACAAGGACGGCCTCGTGTTCGTCGCGGTGCAGCACCCGGGTGAGGGCGGCTCCTTCGCCGCGCCCACGTCGCTGTTCCCCGACTTCGGTTCGACCGCCGCCGGTGCGGTGGCGACCGCACCGCGTCCGTCCGTGGTGCAGGTCTACCGCGCCTGACTTCGCACACGCCTCATCCAGACGCCGCCCCGCCTTCTCAGGCGGGGCGGCGTCCTCGTCGTGGCGTCAGCAGGTCACCCTGCCGTGCGACATCGTGTCGTCGGGTGTGTCCCTCGTCACGAGCGCCTTGAGCATGCCCGCCGCCGTGACGAGCTTGCCGTGCCGAGGCTCCCAGAACTCGCACTCGACGGGGGTCACCCGCAGCAGCACGATGCCCGGAGTGTCGAGCCCGTCCTCGAACCAGATGTCGAGACTGGGGGAGTACAGCTCCTTCATCTTCTCCTCGTCCCGGACGACTTCGGCGCGACCGGCGACGGATACATACCGGTGTCCCTTCGAGTCGAGGTACGACAGACCGACGTCGTGCTGCGGATCGGCCTGGCTCTCCGCGACCTTGCCGGTGCCCGCGAGCGTGAAGAACCAGATGTCGCCTTGCTCGTCCATTTGCCGCGTGCTCATCGGGCGGCTGACGAGGTTCCCCGACGAGTCGCGGGTCGTCAGCATCGTGAAGTCGATGTCCTCGACGAGTTCCTTGACCCGCGCGAGCGCTTCGGGGCCGGTGACGAGATCTTCCTCTGTGTGGGTCATGCGGCCAGGTTGCGCCGCGTCGCGCGCCCCTGCCAGGGCATTGACAGGACGGATGCTGCGGCCTACGCCGTGCGCGGGCGTCCGGTCACATGCGCGCCAGACGAGCGCGGGCCACCGTGAAGGCGGCGTAAGCCAGGAAGCCGATGCCGATCGTCCAGGCGAGGGCGGGGCCGAGCGGCAGCGCGAGCATGGCGTCGACGGCGCCGTCGAGGCTGCCCGCCGCGTCGGCGTCGGTCACGAGGGCGGAGACCATGAGCAGCACACCCAGGCTGGTCAGCGCGACCCCCTTGGCGAGGAATCCGACCACCCCGAGCGCGGTGACCCATCCTCCCAGCGCGCCGTCGGGAATGCGGATGCGCGCGCGGAAGCTGCGCTTCACGCCCATCCAGACGAAGGCGATGCCGGCGACCCCGATGGCGAGGCCGATGGCGGCCAGCACGATCGAGCCGCCCGGTATGCGCATCAACTCACGACTGGCGTCCTCCGCCGTCTGGTCGGCGTCCGGTCGCGCGCCGATCGCCACGGCCGCCGAGATCAGGCCGAGCGTCAGGAACACGGCGGACTGCCCCCACTCGGCGAAGCGGCGCCCCCATTTGCGGGCGGCGCCCTTCGTGTCGCCCGAGCGGTCCCGCGCCAGAAGCCCCTCGGCGGCGTGCCACACCCCGAGCGCGCACAGCCCGATCGCGATGAGCCACAGCACGACGAAGCCTGCGGGCGCGCCCGCCACCGCCTTCATGGCGCCGGCCTGGTCACCCTCGCCCTTGCCCCCCGAAGCGATCACGATGACGATGACGCCGATGAGTGCGTGGATGACGGCGTTGGCCACGTAGCCGGCGCGTGCGACGCCCTCGAAGACCCGGCTCGACTCCGCATCGCGAGCGAACTGCTTCGCGTTGCTCTTCACGCGGGCGCCGGTCGTCACCCTCTCACGCTAGACGGCCGCGCGGCGGCTCGAAGGGGCTTGACGGCACGCGCATCGGCTCCTCCCAGAGAGGCGGTCCTATCTTGGGGGGATGATCCGCGAGGGCCACAGGCCGCCGGCGACCGGCTGGAGCGTCGTACCGCGCCTGGTGCGGGGAGCTCCTCCCGTCGTGCTCGTCATCGTCGGCGCGCTCTCGCTTCTCGTGGGACTTCTCATCGTCACGCGGCCGCTCACGTCCCTCGTGCTGCTGACCGTCTACGTCGGCCTCAGCGCCGTCTTCTCGGGCCTGGCGCGCGTATTCGCCGCGCCCGAGACCCCGCTGTGGTCACGGGCGGCGTTCGGCGGGCTGTGGATCGCCCTGGGCCTTGCGATCCTCCTCGGTCTGGGGCGCACGCTCGAGCTGCTGCCCGAGATCATCGCCGTGCTCCTGGTGCTGGGCGGCCTGGCGTCGATCTACGACGCGGTGTCGCGCGGCAGCGCGAGCCAGCGCGTGCTGGCGGGTGTCTGGGGCGGTACGCAGATCGCGTTCGGCGTCCTGTCGTACGCGTGGCCCGACGTGACGGTCCTCCTCGTCGCGGTGATCTTCGGTGTGCGCACGATCGTCTTCGGGGCCACGCTCCTCGTCCGCGCGGTGCGCGCCTTCGTGGAGGGAAGGCGTTCCGTTCCGGCGACGGGCCTGCCCGCAGCATCCGTCCCCGCATCCGTGTCCCTGAGACGCCGCCGTGCGCGTGCCGGCTGGCTGGCGACCGGACGCTACGCACTGTCTGCGCTGCTCGTCGCGCTGGCGGTCGGCGGGTGGTGGGCCAACTCGTGGTTCGAGGACGGCGCCCAGGTGGTGGACGCGTTCTACGATCCGCCCGAGGTCGTGCCCTACGATCACGGGCGACTCATCCGCACCGACGACTTCTCGGGGCAGAAGCCGGCCGGCGCCGACGTCCGCCGCATCCTGTACACGACCCGGGACGCGAACGGCCAACCGGCGGTGGCCAGTGCGCTCGTCATCGTTCCGCAGGACCCGCCGCCCGGTCCGCGGCCGGTCGTGGTGTGGAACCACGGCACCACCGGCGTCGCCCGCGGCTGCGCGCCGAGCCTCCGCGACGCCTCGGCGACGAAATGGGCGATACCCGGGCTCGACCAGGCGATCGCGAACGGATGGGTGGTCGTGGCGTCCGACTACTCGGGCCAGGGCGCGCCCGGCGTGTTCCCGTACCTCATCGGCCGCGGCGAGGCGAGGTCGTCGCTCGACGCCGTCGTCGCGGCGCGGGAGCTCGAGGGCGTGACCCTCTCGAGCCGGACCGCGGTGTGGGGGCACTCGCAGGGCGGGCATGCGGCCCTCTGGACCTCGCAGATCGCCGAGGACTACGCCCCCGACCTCGAGGTGCGGGGGACCGCTCTGCTCGCGCCGGCAGCCGAGCCGGTCGCGCTCGCCGAGGAGCTGACCAGCGGCGACGCGAACGCGCTGCTGTCGATCCTCATCTCGTGGGTGCTCGTGCCGTACGCCGACACCTACGACGACGTCGACCTCGCCCGGTACATCGCGCCCGGATCGGAGGCGATCGTCCGCGAGATGACGCAGCGCTGCCCCTCCGAGCCCGGTGTGATCGTGTCGGTCGCGACGGCCCTCGGCGTCTCGGAGGACCGCCCGCTCTACGTCGGCGACCTCACCGCCGGCGCGCTCGGCCGCCGCCTCGAGGACAACACGCCGAAGGGTCCGTGGACGCAGCCGATCCTCCTCGCGTGGGGCGACCAGGACGAGGTCATCCCGCCCCACCTGCAGGACGAATTCGTCGACCGCCTGTGCGCCGAGGGGAACCAGGTGCGCAGCCTCGAGTACCGCGGCTACGACCATCTGCGCACCCTCCTGCCCGGGTCGCATTTCGTCCCGGTCCTCATCGAGTGGACCGATGCCCGGTTCCGCCACTCCGACACGCATGTCGACGACTGCCCGGCGCGGTGATCGCCGCGCACGAGGAGCCCGCAGCCGCCCCGCGCGGCGTGGAGCCGACTCGCAGAACCGCGGGGCGCGGCATCCGGTAATGTTGGAGGGTTCCGGCGCGCGTCGACGCGCCGGTGAGAGCTGAATACGGAGGCCACTGTGGACATCGATCTCGGACTGCTGCGGACTGTCGAGCGCGAGAAGGAGATCCCCTTCGACGAGCTCGTGCGCATCATCGAACAGGCGATCCTGACCGCCTACGCCAAGCACACCTCGCCCACCGGCGAGCTGCCGGAGGGCGCGCGCGCGGAGCTGGACCGCAAGACCGGTCACGTGGCCGTGTTCATCCCGCTGCTCGACGACGAGGGCGCCGTCGTCGGCGAGGAGGAGTCGACCCCCGAGGACTTCGGCCGCATCGCCGCGTTCGCCGCGAAGCAGGTCATCAGCCAGCGCCTCCGCGACATCGCCGACGACGCCGTGCTCGGCGAATTCCGCGGCAAGGAGGGCGACATCGTCGCCGGCATCGTGCAGCAGGGACCCAACCCGCGCATGGTGCACGTCGACCTCGGCACGGTCGAGGCGATCCTGCCCCCTGAGGAGCAGGTGCCCAGCGAGGACTACGCGCACGGCGCGCGACTGCGCGTCTACGTCACGTCGGTCGCGAAGGGCACAAAGGGCCCGCAGATCA
>DATEOM010000108.1:0-4274 GCA_035274105.1 Microbacterium sp. | reverse complement strand
GCCGACCAACTGCTGGGCGTGCCGCTGGGCATGAGCCTCGTGGCCGCGGCACGCCGACCAACTGCTGGGCGTGCCGCTGGGCATGAGCCTCGTGGCCGCGGTCTCATCGGGGACGGCGACCGCGGCGACGTTCGGCGTCTTCGCCGGCGTGATCGCCGTGATCGTCGTGGTGGCCGAGATCACGCGGCGCGCGTTCCGCCCGCAGATCGAGATGACGGATGCTGCGCCCCCGGCGGGCGCCGGCATCGCGAGGCTCGCGGGCGTCCTGCAGTTCACGACCGCGGTCTTCGCCCTGTTCGTGCCGCTCGCCGCCGCACTGTACCTCGCGACGACCGTGGCGTGGACGCTGGTACAGCGCCTCGTGCTGCGGCGGATCCACCCTCTCGCGACCGCGTGAGGCGCGGCCGGATCAGGCCGTCCGGTCTTCGCGCGCGTGCAGCAGACCGCTCACCGCGCCGAGCGCCGCGCCGGCCAGCGTGTCGACCACGCGCTCGGTCGCGACCGCGAACGTGTCGACCGCGCCGGTCGCGGCGCCGGTGAGCAGCAGCACGAGCGGCGTGATGAACACCAGGGCGAGGGCGTAGTTGCGCACGACGAACAGCTCGATCGTGAACTGCAGCACCCCCAGCAGCAGAGCGAGCCAGAGCGCCGGGATCGGCAGCGGTGCCAGCAGCAGGTACACGCCGGCGCCGAGGATCGTGCCGATCATGCGGTGCAGGCCTCGGCTGAACGCGGCCCGCCGGTCTGCCGCGATGCCGACGACCGCGACCGCCGCACCGACGATCCAGTATGCGCGATCAGGGTCGACGAACAGTCCCACCCCGATCCCGACCACGGTCACGAGCGCCACGCGCACCACGAGCATCCGCTCCCCCGGCGGCCATGCCGGGCCGGGGAGCACCTCGCGCAGCGGCCGCGCCGCGACGCGCCGCCGGCTTCGCAGCACCAGCGGAGCCAGCGACACCAGCGAGGAGAACAGGATGCCGCAGGCCACCGCGGCGACGTAGGTCGCAGCATCCGCTCCCGAGGCGACGATGTGCGCCGACAGCCCGTAGACGAGCACGACGAATAGGGGACCGGGCGGACCCACCGCGAAGCCGAACATGGCGACGGCCGCCGCGATCGCGACCACCGCGAGCCCGATCAGGGTCGCCACCGGCGACGGACCCGCGAGGGCGCCGAGCGCCGCCGCGAGGACGAGTCCACCGGCGACGAACGGCACCACCCGCGCCCGCTCGAGCACCGGGAGGTGCGTGCCGTACAGCGCGACGAACGCGCCGGTCGCCGCCTGGAAGCCGAGGTCGGGCCGGCCGAGCAGCGTCATCACCGCGATCGGCACCGTCATGGCGATCGCCGCGCGCAGACCGATCGCCCACCGTGGGGCCGGCGCCGGCGCGAGGCGGAACAGGCTCGACACCGCGTGGGTCAGGTCGGCCGCGAACCTGCGGCCCGCGCTGTGCTGCGGCATCCGTCCTCCCGTCTCAGACCGCGGGACGCTCGGCCGATGCCGGCTCCGAGAGCAGCTGGTCGAGGAGGGCGAGCGCGGCGTCCTGCGGCGCGTCGGAGTCGAGCAGCCACTGCGTCTGCAGGCCGTCGGATGCGGCGATCACGAGCGCGGCGGCGGCATCCGGGTCGACGTCGGCGCGGATGCGGCCCGCGCGCTGGTTGTGCCGCACGCGCTCGGCGATCTCGGCACGCACACGCACGAAGCGCTGCGTCGCGAACTCGCGCGCGGCGGGATGCCCCTCTTCCAGGGCCGAGGCGACGAGCGACGAGTACAGCTGCACGAGACCCTGAACCTCGTGGTTCGCGTCGCTCCACCGGCGAAGGAGCTCGGTGGGCGTCACGTCGGGCGGAACGGGCTCCCAGTCCTCGCCCCGCGCCTCGGACTGGCGGTACACGGCGATGAGGAGCTCCTCGAGGGAGCCGAAGTAGTGCGTGAGTGCGGCGTGCGTGACCCCGACCTCCTCGGCGATCGCGCGCAGGCTGGTGCGGCCGGAGCCGCGCTTCGCGAACACCTCGATGGCGCGGTCGAGGATCTCCTGGCGACGGGCGACGCCCTTCGCGTACGACCCGCGCGGGGTCGGCTGGTGCTCCTCGTCGGCCATAGGAACCATGCTACCGAAGAAAAACCTCCACCTGGAGGTTTTCGTGGTACCGTTCCAGCACGCGGCCATTCCGCCCGCGTCCGCCACCCCAGACAGACCTGTCGAAGCAGACACGAAGGAGCGCGACCGATGCCGGTCCAGACATCCATCCAGCTGTTCACCGTGCGGGAGGCCCTCGAGGCCGACCTCGAAGGCACCCTGGCCGAGCTCGCCGCACGCGGTTTCACCGCCGCCGAGCCCTACGACTTCGTGCACCGGGCCGAGCCGCTGGCGGCCGCGCTGCAGGCGAACGGCATCGCCGCGCCGACCGGCCACGCGTTCCTCGCCTCGACCTCGTTCGTGAACCCCGACGGCACGACGACGACCCGCGCGGTCCCCGCCCCGGAGGCCGTCTTCGACGCCGCCGAGACCCTCGGCATGACCACCGTCATCGAGCCCTACACCGACCCCGCCCTCTGGCAGAGCCGGGAGCACATCGCCGATATCGCCCAGCAGCTCAACGCGGCGGCCGAGCTCGGTGCGGCCCGCGGCATCCGTGTCGGGTACCACAACCACGCGCACGAGCTGGAGACGACCTTCGACGGCAAGACCGGCCTCGAGCTGCTCGCCGAGCTGCTCGACGAGCGCGTCGTGCTCGAGGTCGACCTGTACTGGGCCGCCCGCGCCGGCGTCGACTCGCCCACCCTCCTCCGCACCCTCGGCGACCGCGTGATCGCCGTGCACGTCAAGGACGGCACGCTCGAGGCCGAGGCTGTCGCGGCGTACCCGCCGGCCGACCAGGTCCCCGCCGGCCAGGGCGTCGTCCCGCTCGCCGAGGCGATCGCCGCCGCACCGGCCCTCGAGGTCGCGATCGTCGAGTTCGATCACTTTAAGGGCGACCTTTTCGACGCCGTCGAGCAGAGCCGGGTCTACCTCGACGCGACGCTCAGCGAGAAGGCGGCCGTCTGATGGCGGCCTCCAGCGGAGCCGTCGGCGTCGGCATCATCGGTGCCGGCAACATCAGCGACCAGTATCTGACGCACCTGACGAGCTTCCCCGACGTGCGCGTCATCGCGATCGGCGACCTCCTCGAGGACCGCGCGAAGGCGCAGGCCGAGAAGTACGGCGTACCGCGCGCCGGCGGCGTCGACCTCGTGCTGAACGACCCCGACGTCGACATCGTCGTGAACCTCACGATCCCGGCGGTGCACGTCGAGGTGTCCGAGGCGATCATCGCCGCCGGCAAGCACGTGTGGACCGAGAAGCCGATCGGCATCGACCGCGCGGAGTCGCAGCGACTGCTCACGGCGGCGGATGCTGCGGGCCTGCGCGTCGGCGTCGCACCCGACACCGTGCTCGGCCCGGGCGTGCAGACCGCCAAGCGCGCGATCGCGCGGGGCGACATCGGCCGCCCGCTGTTCGCGACGACCACGTTCCAGTGGCAGGGTCCGGAGCTCTGGCACCCCAACCCGGCGTTCCTCTACGCCAAGGGCGCCGGCCCGCTGCTCGACATGGGCCCGTACTACGTCTCGACGCTCCTGCACGTGTTCGGTCCGGTCGCATCCGTCGCCGCGCTCGGCCTGCAGGGCGTCCCGACCCGCACCGTGAAGTCGGGAGAGCTCGCCGGGCAGGAGTTCCCGGTCGAGATCCCGTCGACGCTGTCGGTGCTGATGCAGTTCGAGCAGGGCGGACAGGCGCAGAGCCTGTACAGCACCGACTCGCCGCTCAAGCGCCACGGCATCGTCGAGATCAACGGCACCGAGGGCACGATCGTCATCCCCGATCCCAACATGTTCGGCGGCGACATCTCGATCATCCGTCCGCTCACCGACGCGTCGGTGAGCGAGCAGGAGATCCTCGAGGTGCCGCAGGAGGGCGTGCTCGCCGGCCGCGGGCTCGGCCTGCTCGACATGGCCCGCTCCATCCGCGACGGCCGCCCGCACATCGCCACCGGCGAGTTCGGGTACCACGTGCTCGACACGCTGCTGTCGATCGAAGAGGCGGCCGCGTCGCACTCCTACGTCACCGTCCAGAGCACCCTCGGCGAGGTGGGCTCGCTCCCCGCGGACTTCGACCCGCTGGCCGCCACGCTCTGACCTGACTTCGTACGACGCGAGACCCCCTGCTGCTCGGCAGGGGGTCTCGTGCATGGAGGATGACGGATGCCTCGGGGCGAGGCATCCGTGA
>DATEOM010000107.1:0-2344 GCA_035274105.1 Microbacterium sp. | reverse complement strand
TCCATGAGGCCGCGGCGCTCGAGCTCGGCGTTCGGGTACAGGAACCCGTCGGTCGTGATGAGCTCGACGCGGGGCGTCCCGGGCCAGCGCGACGTGAGCTCGCGCAGCAGGCGTGCGATCGTCGACTTGCCGACGGCGACCGAGCCCGCGACGCCGACGATGAACGGGGTGGTGGAGTCCGCTTCGCCGAGGAACGCGGACTCCTCGCCGCCGAGCCGCTTCGTCGACTCCGCGTACAGCGACAGCAGGCGCGACAGCGGCACGTACACCTGCGCGACCTCGGCCATGTCGAGGCGGTCGCCGAGTCCGCGGATCTGCACGATCTCGGTCTCGGTGAGCGGCTGCGTCATGCCCGACGCGAGACGGGCCCAGTCGGCGCGGTCGATCTCGCGGTACAGCGAGAGTGCGGGGGCGACAGCGGTCGCTTCGTCGGCGGACATCGCGCCCATCGTAGCCCGTCTCCCCCGCTACGCTTTTTGCGTGCGCCTCGGAGTTCTCGACATCGGCTCGAACACGGTCCACCTGCTGGTCGCCGACGTCCGCCCCGGCGGGCGGCCTCTCGCGACGACGAGTCAGCGGACGGTGCTGCGACTCATGCGCTACCTCGCACCCGACGGCTCGATCACCGAGGAGGGCGTCACGGCGCTCGTCGGCGCGGTGACCGAGGCGTGCAAGATCGCGGCGGCGGAGTCGGTCGACGAGCTGCTGGCGACCGCGACGAGCGCGGTGCGCGAGGCGAAGAACGGCCCCGAGGTGATCGCGCTCATCGAGGAGGCCCTCGGCCAGCCGCTCCAGGTTCTCGGCGGCGAGACCGAGGCGCGGTACACGTTCCTCGCCGTGCGTCGCTGGTTCGGGTGGGCGGCCGGGCAGATCCTGCTGTTCGACATCGGCGGCGGCTCGCTCGAGATCGCAGCCGGAGCCGACGAGCTGCCTGAGCAGGCAGCATCCGTCCCCCTCGGTGCCGGGCGCATGACGGTGCAGTTCCTTCCCGACGACCCGCCGGGCGAGGCGGCCGTCGAGCAGCTGCGGGACCACGCGCGCAAGACGCTCGCGCCCGTGGCCAAGTCGTTCGGCTCGCTCGCGAAGCCCGACCACGTGGTGGGCTCGTCGAAGGCGATCCGGTCGCTCGCGAAGCTGGTGGGCTATCCGGTTCCGGGCTGGTCGGGGATCGAACGGATGCTGCTTGCCCGCGCCGCCCTCGGCTCGTGGATCCCGCGCCTGGCTCGCATTCCCGCGTCGGCGCGGCAGGAGCTGCCCGGCATCACGCCGGACCGCACGTTCCAGATCGTCGCCGGCGCCGTGGTGCTGCACGAGGCGATGCGCGCGATGGACGTGGACGAGCTCGAGGTGTCGCCGTGGGCCCTGCGCGAGGGCGTGCTGCTGCGCTACATCGAGTCGCTCAGCTGGAGCGCGCCCAGCGCCTGACCGGGAGTCGCTCGCACGGAAGCCCGCCGAGCGCCTGACCGGGAGTCGCTCGACGGAAGCGCGCGAGCGCCTGACCGGGCGTCGCTCGCGGAAGCCCGCCGAGCGCCTGACCGAGAGTCGCTCGACGGAAGCGCGCCGAGCGCCTGAGATCGTCCCGTCGCCGGCGACATGAACCGGCGGGCGGGCGGCCCGGTGCGGCATGTTCGCCGCCGGCCCTTTACCTCACGACCTGACCGGCGCCAGGATCGTCGTATGGATGGCGCGCAGCGACCGATCCGCACCCCCGATCAGCGCATCCGGGTCTTCGTGAGCTCGACCCTGAAGGAGCTCGAACCCGAACGCCGGGCGGTGCGCGAGGTCGTCGAGCGCCTGCATCTGGCGCCGGTGATGTTCGAGCTGGGCGCCAGACCGCACCCGCCGCGCGACCTGTACCGTTCGTATCTCCAGCAGAGCGACATCTTCGTCGGTCTGTACTGGGAGCGCTATGGCTGGGTCGCCCCCGATGAGCAGGTCTCAGGGCTCGAGGACGAGTATCGGCTGTCGGGAACGCTGCCGATGCTGATCTACATCAAGGAGCCTGCGCCGCAGCGCGACCAGCGGCTCTCGGAGCTGCTCGCCGCGATCCGCGACGACGACCGCTCGTCGTACAAGTCCTTCGCCGGTCCCGACGACCTCGCCGAGCTCGTGGTGGCAGATCTCGCCACGCTGCTCGCTGAGCGCTTCGACGCTTCGACGCCTGCAGGTACGGGACCAGGCACCTCGAGCGGGCTCGCCGGGATCCCCGCGCCATACACTCCCCTCGTCGGGCGTGAGGCCGAACGCGCCGAGGTCGCAGCGCTGCTCGCTCAACGCGCGGTGCGGATCCTGTCGATCGTCGGGCCGGGTGGTGTGGGCAAGTCGCGGCTGGCGATTCAGCTCG
>DATEOM010000106.1:0-4068 GCA_035274105.1 Microbacterium sp. | reverse complement strand
CTGCTACTCGGCGATGCCCAGTTCACGAACGTCCAGGGTCTCTCCTTCGTCCACCCAGCTCGTTCCGTCGAACTCGGTGAACTTGTACTGCACGATGACGCGTCCGCCGGGGCCGGCGTTGAGGCTCACGCCGTCGCGAAGGTAGGGGTTCTCCTCACCGTCGAAGGAGTCCCACGACGCGACCAGACCCTCGCTGCTGACCTCGTCCGCGACGCGGATCGCCGCAACGATCGCGGCGCCCAAACCGTATCCGTTGAAGGCGAGCGCGTTCGAAGCATCCTTGTCGTGTCCCGATTCCTTCATCGCTGCCAGGTAGTCCGCGACGGTCGTGTCGTCCGCGTACCGCGGGTCGGAGGGGTCCTTGCCGAAGGCGTACGTGTGCGCGCCCTTGACCGCCTCGGGCCCGGCCTGGTTGATGACGGTGTGGAAGTCCGACACCGTGGACGACAGGAGGATCGTCGGATCCCAGCCGATCTGGTGGATGTAGGCCAGCGCGGCGCCGATCGTGGGGGCGCCGATGTTGATGATGACGGTGTCGACTCCCGCCGCCTGGAACGCGCTGATCTGCGCGCTCAGGTCGGATGTGCCGGGGGCGACCTTCGCCACCTCGGCGGGCTCGACTCCGCCCGCGGCGAGGCCCGCCAGGTGACTGTCGGCGAGATCGTTGTTGAAGCCGATGAAGCCGACGACCGCGTCCGGCTTGTTCGCTTCAAGCCACTGAGCTTGGAGCTGGCCTTCCCATGCGACGTCAGGCCACCATGCCCGCTGCAGCGGGTAGTTCTCGATGTCGCTCAGCGGGCTGTTTCCGGCGAGCGAGAATCCGGCGACTCCTGCCTCGTTGAGGTAGTCGCGTCCGGCGATCGAGATGCCGCCGAAGTTGACGACCGCGATGGCGCCGTCCTTCTCGACGAACTTGCGCTCGTTCTCGACCAGGCGCGCCGGGTCGTACGCGTCGTCGGCGGTGACGAGGGTGATCTCGCGGCCGTCGACACCGCCATCGGCGTTGACCTGGTCGATATAGGCCTCAAGGCCTGCGAGCCCGGGCGCGACGGAGCCGAGCGGTCCGCTCTGCGGCCATGACGCGCCGATGACGATAGGCAACGAGTCGCCCTCCGCCGTCGTCGGGTCGGCGCCGGCGCCGCGCCCGGTGCACGCGGTCAGTATCAGCGACGCCGCGGTGAGCGTCGCGACGGCGAGCGCGGCGCTGCGCCGATGGATTGTCGAATTCATGTTGGTTCCTCTCTTGGTGCGGGCAGTGGCGTGCGACGGGTGCGAAGTGCGGCTATCGCTCGGGTCGACAGACTGTCGACCGCGCCGGCGAGGCCGTTCGGCGCGAGCAGAACGCAGAGACCGAGGATCACCGCGAACGCGAGCTGAGCCAGGTAGGCGGACGCCTCTCCGGGTATGACCTCGCTCGTCCAGGTCGGCAGGTACACGATGACGACGGCCCCGGCGACCGCACCGATCCACGATCGACTGCCACCGACGACGGATGCGGTCAGCAGCGAGATCGAGAGGATGAGCGGGTACGACTCGGGGACGACCAGACCGAGCACCAGCCCGTACAGTCCTCCCGCAAGTCCTGCGACGGTGGCGCTGATGACGAACATCTGGAACTTGATGCGATAGACGTCGACGCCGTTGGAGACGGCGAGAATGTGCCCGGTGCGAATCGCCGCGAGCGAGCGATCCATGCGTCCTGAGACCAGCCGGTGCAGGACGAACAGCACCGCGACGAGCGTGACGAAGACGACCAGGAACATCCATTGAGCGCTGGTCAGCGCGCCGATCGGAGAGGCGAAGGCGCGGGTCACGACCACGCCCGCCTGACCGCCGGTGAACTCCGGGAATCGGTACAGCACGACCGGGAACAGCGCGGCAATCACGATCGTGAACAGCCCGAGGTTGAAACCGCCGAGTCGCACCGCGGGGATGCCGATGACGACGCCCACAGCCGCGCACACGAGTGCGCCGAACAGCACGCCGGCAGCGGGTGGGAGGCCCAGGTCGCGAATCGACAGCAACGTGGCGTAGCCGCCGATGCCGAAGATCGCGCCGTGGCCCAGGCTCACCTGGTTGGAGAAGCCGAGCACGAGATTCAGACTCGCGACACACATCGCGACCGTGACCACGCGCGCGAGGTTGAACAGGTCGTAGTCACTCACCAGGAACGGCAGGGCCAGCCCGACCAGGACCGCGACGACGAGCAGCCACGTTCGGACGTGCTTCCAGCTGGGGGTCGCCGCGCCGATCATGCCCGCACCACACTCTCGCGTCCGAACAGACCCGCCGGCTTGACCATGACGACCGCGATCGCGACCGCGAATGCGAGGAGCACATCGAGGTCACCGCCGAGCCCTGGCACGTACCTGCCGCCAAGCGCCGCAAGCATCCCGATCAGCAGACCGCCGATCACGACGCCCACACGACTCGAGATGCCACCGAGGTTGGTCGCGGCGAGCGCCATCAGCAGCGGAACGGTCATCATGCCGGGCGACAGCCCCGCGGTGGGAGCGGCGACAACGCCGGCGACGGCGCCTACCGCGCAGGCCGCCGCCCAGCCAAGAGAAAGCCAGACTCCCGGCCTCAGCCCCAGGAGCGCCGCAGAGCGGCCGTTCTGCGCGACCGCACGAAGGCGGAGCCCGAAGTTCGTCCTGGTGAAGACGAGCGCCACGATCAACATCACGACGGTGACCAGAACGGCTCCGCCCACCTGCTGGCTGGTCAGGCGAAGTCCGCCGAAGTGAACAACCCAAGTGCCGAACGGGCTCGGAAAGCTACGGGGGTCACTCCCCCACACGATGCTCACGGCCGCGTTCAGCCCGAGCAGAAGCGTGACACCCAGCGTCATGAGCGAGTCCTCGCGGTGAGGGGGCACCCAGCGCACGACGGCCTGATAGGTCACCGCACCAATCAGCGCGGACGCCACGATCGCCACAGGAATGGCAATCCACATCGTCAGCCCCGCCTGGAGCGTCGCCCATGCCAGGTAGGCGGCGACGACCGCCATCTCGCCCTGCGCGAGGTTCAGCATCCCGGTTCCCTGGAAGACGACGGCGAGCGCAAGCGCGAGCGCGGCGTAGACCGTGCCGGTCATCAGCCCGTCAAGGGCGATCTGGAAGAACTCCGTCATCGCGGCTGCGCTCCGTTCGCGGTGTCGGCGTCTTCGCCGAGGTAGATGTGGTGCAGCGCGGCGGCCGTGGCCGGGTCGGAGGTCGAGCCCTCGTGGACGACACGGCCCCGTGAGAAGAGCACGGCGCGGTCCGCGACCTTCAGTGACAGACGCGCGTTCTGCTCCGCGAGCAGGATCGTCAGCGACCACGCCTCGCGAAGAGCGACGAACCGGCCGAAGAGCTCGCTCGTCGTGAGTGGCGCCAATCCGAGCGACGGCTCATCCACGAGCAGGAGACGAGGACGCGCCAGCAGGGCGCGCCCGATGGCGAGCATCTGAGCTTGACCGCCGGAGAGCGTGCCCGCCTGCCGACGTCGGAACTCGAGGAGGATCGGGAACGTCTGGTAGACGAGGTCGAGGTCAGCGTCGATGCTCCCACGCAGCGAACGCGGCCGTGAGATCGCACCAAGCCGGAGGTTCTCCTCGACGGTGAAGTCAGTGAAGGTTCCACGTCCCTCGGGAACGTGCCCGATCCCGAGCCGGGCGACCGCGGCGCTGGATCGCCCGCCGAGGTCCACGCCGTCGAACAGACGTTCCCCGCTGGTCGCGATCATGTTGGACAACGCCCTGAGGAGCGACGTCTTTCCGGCTCCATTGGCACCGAGGATCGCGACGATCTGTCCCTCCTCGACACGGAGATCGATGCCGTGCAGCACTTCCACACGACCGTAGGAAGCGCGCAAGCCGGAGACTTGCAGCAGGCTCATCGGCCTTCCTCCGTTCTCGTCGAGGGCTCTTCCGCCCCGATGTAGGCGGTGATGACCTCCGGGTTGCTGCGCACTGCTGCGGCGGGGCCGAAAGCGAGGAGCTTTCCTGCGTCGAGCACCGCCACCCACCGGGCGACGCGCATCACGAGTGACACGTCGTGCTCGACCAAGAGCGCTGTCATGCCGGTG
>DATEOM010000105.1:0-2931 GCA_035274105.1 Microbacterium sp. | reverse complement strand
GCCTCGCCCCGGCGGGCGAGCGCGCCGCGCAGCCGTTCCACGCGGGCCTCGGGGTCGTCGTCGGCGCCTGGCGCGTCCCATGCGACGAATCGGCGGCGACCGCCGGGCAGCGGGAAGGACTCGAGCACGCCCTCGGGATCGAGATGGATCACCGCGAGTTCGGGGTCGGCGTCGGCGGCAGCATCCGTCATCAGATACCGGTCGCGATACTCGCGCGCCGGCACCGCGCCCGGACGGTAGACGAGGTCGCGCGCAGCGCCGCCACCCGCGACGACGACGATGCGGCTCTCGGACTCGACGGGGCGGCCGAGGATCCCCGCCCGCACCAACACCGAGTCCCGGCGCGGGAGCACCGCCAGCACGTAGGCGCCGCGCAGCGGCCCGGGGGCCGTGGCGCCGAGCACGGACTCGGTGCGCGCCTGGGGAAGCGTCGCCACGAAGGGGAAGCGCGCCGACAGCACGTCGAAGTGCACGGTCCCGAGCAGTCGGCCTCGCGATCGCGCTTCGCCGCGGCGCACGCGCACCGCCTCGGCGAGCAGGCGGTCCGTGAGGCCCGACGGTTCGAGGGCGGCGAGGACGGGGGAGTGGATGCCGATGGCCCGCGTGCCGTCGCCGACCGCGGGTCGTCGCTCCAGGAGTTCGACGTCGACGCCGCGGCGGGCGAGCTCGCCCGCGAGCAGCATCCCGACCGGCCCGGCGCCGACGACCGTGACGTCACGCACGACCGCGCCCCGCGGCCACGAGCCGGAACGGCACCGGGTGCTCCACCGACCACGCACCAGGGTCACTGCCGTCGAGCGCCTCGGCGAGCTCGGAGCGCGTGTAGCTGCGGCGGATGGAGCGCAGTCCGTCGGTGCGCAGGAAGGTGCCGCGCTGGAAGGGCGTGACGCCGACGGCGTAGAGCCCGTAGGCCAGCCGCGATCGCGCGATGTCGCTGTGCAGCACGATGCCGCGTGAGAGTGCTCGGGACTCCTCGGCGAACTCGCCGAGATCGTCGCCGAGGTGGTGGAGCACGTGATTCGACACCACCGCGTCGTACCTGAGCCCCTCGGCGACGAGGGTGGCAGCATCCGCTCTCCGGAAGCTCGCCCCGGGAATCGGCGTGCGTCCGAGCGCGACCTCGAGCGCCCGCGGGTCGGGGTCGATGCCCGTCCAGGTCACCTCGAGACCGTCGCGCCGTGCCGCCGCGGCGAGCCGCGCGACGAGGTCTCCGCCGCCGGCGCCGATGTCGAGCACGTGCGCCGGCCGGCCGAGCGAGGCCAGATAAGGGCGCAAGCGCGTGCGGTAGACGACGCCCCACCCCGACACGAGTCGGTTGACCGTGCCGAAGCGCACCAGTGTGGCGCGCAGCGCATCCGGATCGCAGTCCGGATCGTCCATGAGCTCGGCGAGCCGGTCGTCGCGGACAGCGAGGCTCATGCCGGCACCGCCCTCACGCCGAGGCCGCCAGGGCGCACCGCCCTCACGCGGAGGCCCCTCACGCGGAGGCCGCTCACGCGGAGCACTCTCACGCCGAGCCCCCTCATGCCGAGGCCGCCAGAGCGCACCGCCCTCATGCGGAGCCCTCTCACGCGGAGGCCGCGAGGGCGAGGTCGACGTCGTCGGCGGTCGCGACGGCCGGGCGGCGCCGGGTCATGAGCGCCGACTCGACGGTGAGCCCCGGGCCGAAGGCGAGACCGGCGACGCGCGCGCCGTCGGGGACGTCGTCGTCGCGCAGCAGCGCCGCGAGGATGAACAGGATCGTCGCGCTCGACATGTTGCCGAAGTCGCGCAGCACGGCGCGCGATGTGGCGAGGGCATCGGGCGGGAGATCGAGTCCCGCCTCGACGCGATCGAGCACACTGCGCCCGCCGGGATGCACCGCCCAGACCTCCGGGGCGGCGTCGTCGCCCAGGAAGCGGCCCACCGCGCCCTGGATCTCGCGGCCGATGATCCGTGGCACCTCGGCCGAGAGGATCATCTCGAACCCGTTGTCGCCGATCGTCCAGACCATGTCGGTCTCGCCCTCGTCGGTGAGGGCGGTGCCGAACCTGTCGAGGTCGAGTCCCCCGGGATTCCCGACGGACGGGTCGGCGGTGACGATCGCGGCGGCCGCGCCGTCGGCGAAGACCGACGACGCGACGATCTGCTGCGGATCGTTCGAGGGCCGCAGGTGCAGCGTGCACAGCTCGGTGCACACGACCAGCACGACCGCGTCGGGCCTCGTCGCCGCCAGGGCGGACGCGACCCGCAGCGCCGGGAGCGCCGCGGCGCACCCGATGAAGCCGAGGTGGCATCGCTCGACGGTCGGGTTCAGGCCGAGGTCGCGCACGAGCCGGTAGTCCGGTCCGGGCGCGAACAGGCCGGTGCACGAGACGGTCACCACGTGGGTGACCGCGGACGGGTCGATCCCGCCGTCCGCCAGGGCGCTGCGCGCGGCGGCGGCCGTGAGTTCCGGCGCCGCGGCGATGTAGCGCTCGTTGCGGGGGCCGGTCGTGGGGGAGAGGAGCCGCCCCGCCGTGTCGACGAAGGCCGCGGGACCGGGCGCCGGGCCGGTCGCGAACTCCGTCAGCACGGTGTGGCGCTGCGCGATCGCCGACGCGTCGAACACGGCCTGGATGCGGCGTCGGGCGAGCCGGTCAGCTCCTTCCTGCGCCGCGAAGATGTCGCGCGCGATCTCCTGCGCGATGCGGGTGGGCGGAACAGCTGTGCCGATCGAGACGATGCGGGCCGTCATGGAGCAACCTAAGCATGCTCGCGCCCCGAAGAGCACGACCTTGCCCGAATCCGCAGCATCGGGTACCGCGCGCGGCGGCCGGGCTCCGGCTCGTCGAGCCACGGCGTTCTCGCCGAGACCGGGGATATCGCGCTGGGTTTCAGCCAGGATCCCCGGTCTCGCGAATGGAGAGGGCGGGGGACGGATGCTGCGCCCCCGCGAGAGCGCGGGTGCCT
>DATEOM010000104.1:0-6289 GCA_035274105.1 Microbacterium sp. | reverse complement strand
TCCTCGCCCCGGGCTACTTCCACGACCTCGCCGTGCGGCTCGCGGGCGGCGCCCCGGTCGCCCCGCCGCTTCTCGGCGCCGACGAGCCGCCGGCATCCCTCGTCGACATCGTGGTCGATCGCTACAACGAAGCCGCACGGTAGTCGGATCGAGTCCGCAAAGGGCGGCACCCGCAACTGTGTGACGCCCCGTTACGTCGGTTAACGCCTCTTGACGCTCGGATAGGTCTCACGCGCGACCGCTTCTAGATTCGCGGAATGGACTCGATAGGGTCCCGCCCGGGGGACGCCCCGGGATTCACCCCGGAGGCCACCGTGACCATCAGCGACACCGAAGCGCGCGAAGCCGCAGAGCGCCCGCGCGCGGCCGTGCGCCCGCCGCGCGCGTCGTCGAAGCCGAACGGCCAGTGGAAGGTCGACGGCACCACCCCGCTCAACGGAAACGAGGAGTGGAAGCAGGTCGACAACGGCCTGAGCGTGCGCGACCGCATCGAGAACATCTACTCGCAGGGCGGCTTCGCGTCGATCGACCCGACCGACCTGCACGGCCGGTTCCGCGTCTGGGGCCTCTACACCCAGCGCAAGCCCGGCATCGACGGCGGCCGCACCGCGACCCTCACGCCCGAGGAGCTCGAGGACGAGTACTTCATGATGCGCGTGCGCATCGACGGCGGCCAGCTCACCACCGAGCAGCTGCGCGTCATCGCCGGCATCTCCACGGACTTCGCCCGCGACACCGCCGACCTCACCGACCGCCAGAACGTGCAGCTGCACTGGGTGCGCGTCGAGGACGTGCCCGAGATCTGGCGCCGCCTGGAGGCTGTCGGACTCGGCACCACCGAGGCGTGCGGAGATGTCCCCCGCGTCATCCTCGGCTCGCCCGTCGCGGGCATCTCGGCCGACGAGCTCATCGACCCCACACCGCAGATCGACGAGATCACGTCGCGCTTCATCGGCGACGAGTCTCTGGCGAACCTGCCGCGCAAGTTCAAGTCCGCGATCACCGGCCACCCCAGCCAGGACGTCGTGCACGAGATCAACGACGTCGCGTTCGTCGCCGTCGAGCACCCGTCGCTCGGCGTGGGCTACGACCTGTGGGTGGGCGGCGGCCTCTCGACCACCCCGCGCCTGGCGGAGCGGCTCGGCGTCTTCGTCTCGCCGGATCGGGTCGCCGAGGCCTGGCACGGCGTCGCGCAGATCTTCCGCGACTACGGCTACCGGCGGCTGCGCAACAAGGCGCGCCTCAAGTTCCTGCTCGCCGAGTGGGGGGCCGAGAAGTTCCGCCAGGTGCTGCAGGACGAGTACCTCGGCTACGCCCTGCCCGACGGTCCCGCCGCCCCGAAGCCGCTCACGCAGGGCGACCACGTCGGCGTGCACAAGCAGAAGGACGGCCGCTTCTACATCGGCGCGACCCCGATCGTGGGGCGCGTGTCGGGCCCGACGCTCGCGAAGCTCGCCGACCTGCTCGAGGCCCACGGCTCGACGCGCCTGCGCACGACGCCGCACCAGAAGCTCGTCTTCCTCGACATCGCCGAAGAGAACGTCGAGCCGTTCATCGCCGGCCTCGACGAGCTGGGCCTGTCGGCCCGCCCGAGCCTCATCCGCCGCGGCACGATCGCGTGCACCGGCATCGAGTTCTGCAAGCTCGCGATCGTCGAGACCAAGGCGTACGCGACGGCCGCGGTGCTCGACCTCGAGAAGCGTCTCGAGCAGTTCGAGCTGCCGCATCCGATCTCGCTCCACGTCAACGGCTGCCCCAACTCGTGCGCGCGCATCCAGACCGCCGACATCGGCCTCAAGGGTCAGCTCGTCACGATCGACGGCGAGCAGGTGCCGGGCTACCAGGTGCACCTCGGCGGCGGACTCGTGAACGCCGATCGCGACGACGCCGGCCTCGGCCGCACCGTGCGCGGCCTCAAGGTCGCGGCCGACGGCATCGCCGACTACACCGAGCGGGTCGTCAAGCGGTTCCTCGCCGAGCGCGATGTCGCCGCCGACGAGACGTTCGCGCAGTGGGCGCACCGCGCCGACGAGGAGGCGCTCCAGTGACCGTCTCCCTCGCACCCCGCGTCGCGACCAAGCGCACGCACGAAGAGCTGAAGGCCCTCGCCGAGCAGGGCAATCTCGAGCTCGGGAGCCTCACCGACCACGAGGCATCCGCTGCCGACGTCGTCGCGTGGGTCGCGCGCAATTTCGGGACGGATGCTGCGGCCGTGGCCTGCTCGATGGCCGACGCCGCACTCCCCCACCTCGTCGCCGAGCAGTTGCCCGGGGTCGACGTGCTCTTCCTCGACACCGGTTACCACTTCACCGAGACCTACGCGACGCGCGACGAGGTGCAGCGCGCACTCGATGTGCGGATCGTCGACATCACCCCGTCTCAGACGGTCGCCGAGCAGGACGCCGAGTTCGGCGCCAAGCTGTTCGAGCGCGACCCGGGTCTCTGCTGCGCGCGCCGCAAGGTCGCGCCCCTCCAGGACGCGCTCGGCGGCTACGAAGTGTGGTTCACGGGCGTGCGCCGCGACGAGGCGCCCACCCGCACGAACACGCCCCTCGTGACGTGGGACGAGCGCAACGGCCTGGTCAAGGTGAACCCGGTCGCGGCGTGGAGCTTCGACGACGTCCTCTCGTACGCCGCGGACCACAAGGCCCCGGTGAACCTGCTCGTCGGGTTCGGCTATCCCTCGATCGGCTGCGAGCCGTGCACGAAGCCGGTCGCGCCCGGCGAAGACCCCCGGTCCGGCCGCTGGGCCGGCTCCGCCAAGACCGAATGCGGGCTCCACGAATGACCGTCACCGCCGCCCCCACCGCGCTGTCCACCCTCGACCTGCTCGAGGCCGAGGCGATCCACGTCATCCGCGAGGTCGTCGCCGAGTTCGAGCGCCCCGTGCTGCTGTTCTCCGGCGGCAAGGACTCCGTCGTGGTGCTGCACCTCGCCACCAAGGCGTTCGCGCCCGGCAAGGTGCCGTTCCCGGTGCTGCACGTCGACACCGGCCACAACTTCCCCGAGGTCATCGCGTTCCGCGACGAGACCGTCGAGCGCCTCGGCATCCGTCTCGAGGTCGCGAGGGTGCAGGACTACATCGACGACGGCCGCCTGCAGGAGCGCGCCGACGGCACCCGCAACCCGCTGCAGACGCTGCCGCTGCTGGATGCGATCGCCGCCGGCCGCCACGACGCCGTCTTCGGCGGCGCGCGCCGCGACGAGGACAAGGCCCGCGCCAAGGAGCGCATCATCTCGCTGCGCGACGAGTTCGGCCAGTGGGACCCGCGCAACCAGCGCCCCGAGCTCTGGAGCCTCTACAACGGCCGCCACACGCCGGGCCAGCACGTGCGCGCGTTCCCGATCTCGAACTGGACCGAGCTCGACGTCTGGCGCTACATCGAGCGCGAGGGCATCGCGCTGCCGCCGCTGTACTTCGCGCACGAGCGCGACGTGTACGCCCGCGACGGCATGTGGCGCCCGGTGGGTCCGTTCTCGCCGCCGCGCGAGAACGAGACGGTCGAGCGCCGCACGGTTCGCTACCGCACGGTCGGCGACATGAGCTGCACCGGAGCAGTGGAATCGGATGCTGCGGACCTCGCCGCGATCGTCGCCGAGGTGGGCATCTCCACCATCACCGAGCGCGGCGCCACGCGCGCCGACGACCGCCTCAGCGAGGCGGCCATGGAGGACCGCAAGAAGGACGGGTACTTCTGATGACCGCGACATCCGCATCTCTCACCACCGACGGCCGTTCCGCAGTCGCTTTCGGCGGATCCTCGGCGCCCGGCGTCGCCGTTGCTGACGGCGGAGCGTGGGAAGGACGCCAGCCCACCCTGTTCCGCTTCGCCACCGCCGGCTCGGTCGACGACGGCAAGTCGACACTCGTCGGCCGCCTGCTGCACGATTCGAAGGCGATCCTCGCCGACCAGCTCGAGCAGGTCGCCCGCACGTCGGCCGACCGCGGCTTCGCGCACGGCGCCTTCGACTTCGCCCTCCTCACCGACGGCCTCCGCGCCGAGCGCGAGCAGGGCATCACGATCGACGTCGCCTACCGCTACTTCTCGACGGGCGCGCGGTCGTTCATCCTCGCCGACTGCCCCGGGCACGTGCAGTACACGCGCAACATGGTCACCGGCGCGACCACCGCCGACGCCGTGATCGTGCTCGTCGACGGCCGCAAGGGCGTGCTCGAGCAGACCAAGCGGCACCTCGCCGTCGTGGCCCTGCTGCGCGTTCCCCACGTCATCGTCGCGGTCAACAAGATCGATCTCGTCGGCTTCTCGCAGGAGACGTTCGCCGAGGTCGCCGCCCAGGCCGAGGCCGTCGCCGCCGAGCTCGGCATCGAGGACCTGCACGTCATCCCGGTGTCGGCGCTCGAGGGTGACAACATCGTCGACCGCTCGGAGCGCACCCCGTGGTACGAGGGTCCGGCGCTGCTCGAACTGCTCGAGACCCTTCCCGCCGCGGACGACGCCGAGCGCGAGCTCGAGCCGTTCCGCCTTCCGGTGCAGCTCGTGCTGCGCCCGCAGGGCGGCCTCGCCTCCGGCATCGACCCGGCGGAGGCCGAGCGCCTGCGCGACTACCGCGCCGTCGCGGGTCGCATCTCGAGCGGTGTCGTGCGCGTGGGCGACCGGGTCGAGATCTTCCCGGGTGGCTCGGCGACGACGGTCACCGGCATCCGCGCCGCGGGTGCCGAGGTCGAGGAGGCGACGGCCCCGCAGTCGGTCTCCCTCGAGTTCGACCGCGACATCGACACCGCGCGCGGCGCCCTCGTGGTCGCCGCCGGAACGCTGCCCGCGGGGCGTCGCGAGTTCGATGCCGAGCTCTTCCAGCTCGACGCGCGGGCGCTGACCCCCGGCATCCGTGTGCTCGTCAAGCACGGCACGGCGACCGTGCAGGCGATCGTGGCGCAGATCGAGTCGCGCTACGACCTCGACGCTCTCACGCACGAGCCGGCCCAGACGCTCGAGACCAACGACATCGGCCGCGTGCGGCTGCGGCTGGCGGCCGACCTGCCGCTCGAGCCGTACGCCACCAGCCGCCACGGGGGCTCGTTCCTCGTGATCCACCCGTCCGACGGCGCGACACTCGCCGCCGGCATCGTGCGCGACTGACCCGTCGCGCCCAGCCCCACACTCAGCAGCACCCGACCGAAGGAGGCGACACCGTGAACAAGATCCGCACCGCGACAGCACTCACAACCCTGGGACTCGTGGCAGCGATGATGGCCGGCTGCGCCTCCGCCGCAGCGGAGCCGGGCGGCGACGCCGCCCCGGTGAGCGAGCTGCGTCTGGGGTACTTCGCGAATGTGACGCACGCGCCGGCGCTGGTCGGGCTCGAGGAGGGCCTGTTCGCGGACGCGTTGGGCGATGTGGAGGTCACCACGCAGGTGTTCAACGCGGGACCGGCCGCGATCGAGGCGCTCTCGGCGGGTGCGATCGACGCGACCTACATCGGCCCGAACCCGTCGATCAACACGTTCATCCAGTCCGGCGGCGAGTCCGCCCGCATCATCGCGGGAGCCGCGACCGGTGGTGCGGCGCTGGTGGTCCGCGACGGCATCGACGACCCGGCCGACCTGGCGGGCACCACCATCGCGACCCCGCAGCTGGGCAACACGCAGGACGTCGCCGCCCGGGTGTGGCTCGCCGACCAAGGGTATGAGACCGACACCTCCGGCGGCGGGGACGTGCAGATCACCCCGACCGAGAACGCGCAGACCCTCACGCTGTTCCAGGACGGGCAGCTGGACGGCGCGTGGCTGCCGGAGCCGTGGGTGTCGCGGCTGATCGTGGACGCCGGCGCGCACGTGCTGCAGGACGAGGCCGACCTGTGGGAGGACGGCCAGTTCCCCACCACGGTGCTGCTGGTGCGCAAGGAGTTCCTCGACGAGCACCCCGACGTGGTCGCCGACCTGCTCGAAGGTCACGCCGCAGCGGTGCAGTGGATCGCCGACAACCCGGACCAGGCGCCCGCCGTGATCAACGGGGCGATCGAGAAGGAGACCGGCAAGCCACTCGCCGACGCCGTCATCACCCGGGCGCTGGAGCACGTGTCGTTCTCGGTCGACCCGCACGCCGACACGTTCCAGACCCTCGTTGAGAACGGCATCGAAGCGGGCACCCAGAAGGACGGCTCCATCGACGGCCTGTTCGACCTCACCCTCCTCAACAAGCAGCTCGAAGCCGCCGGGCAAGAACCCATCTCCGCCGCCGGACTCGGCGAGGACTGAACATGAGCACCACATCAGACTCACACGCGGCTTCCGCATCGGCGCCCGCCTCGGCGGGTGCGACCAAGCCGC
>DATEOM010000103.1:0-7425 GCA_035274105.1 Microbacterium sp. | reverse complement strand
CGAGCTCGACTCCCTGCACCCCGGCCTCGCACCGGTCCGCGTCGCGGTCATGCAGACCGCCGCGCTCGCGATCGTGCCCGCCGCGCTCGCGCTCCTCGCCGAGCGTGCGCCCGACCTGCGCGTCGAACTCGTCGAGATGCCGCCCGAGCTCGGGCTGTTCGAGCTGTCGGCGCGGGGCGTCGACCTGGTGATCGCCGAGCAGTACCCGGGCCACACGCGCGCCCACGCCGAGGGTCTCGAGCGCGAGGCGCTCGGCACCGACCCGATCCGTCTGGCCGTGGCGTCCTCCGATCCGGCCCGCTCGCTCGACGACCTCCGCGACCGCCCCTGGGTGATGGAGCCCGCCGGCACCGCCGCCCGCCTCTGGGCGGTGCAGCAGTGCCGCGCCGCCGGATTCGAGCCCGACGTGCGGTACGAGCTGGCCGATCTCTCGGCTCACGCGCGTCTGGTCGCGGCGGGCCAGGCGGCAGCGGTGCTTCCCGACCTGCTGTGGGAGGGTTCCGCGGTCCCGGTGTCGCTCCTCGAGCTGCCCGGTCGTCCGGCGCGCGAGATCTTCACGGCCCAGCGCGCGGCGTCGCGGTCCCGCGCGGGCATCCTCGAGGTGCGGCGCGCCCTGCGTGACGCGTTCCCCCTGGGACGGAGGGATGCTGCCGCCCCGCGCCCGTGACGACCAGGACCGTCCCGCGGCGGCGGGGTCGCAGCATCCGTCTCCTGCTCAGGTGCGTTCGGTGCGTTCGCGGCGTTCCGGCGGAGCGGGCGGCCGGGTGATCTCGTCGCTCGCGACCTCGTCGCGCGTGTCGGGGTGGCCGCCCTGACGGGCGTCCGCGACGACGTCGCGGGCATCGGCCGGCCTGCCGGTGTCGGCGCCCTTGCTCTCGACGTAGGGATCGACGTCGTCGGCCTTGCGCATCGCCTCCGCGTGCTGCCGGCGCAGGTCCTCGGCTTCGGCGCGGTGGTCGTCGACGCGTCCCGCGCGGAGTTCGGCGTCCATCGACGCCTGTGCGGCTCGGGCCTTGGCTTCTTCCGCGGCCGCCGCTGCGGCAGCGGCGTCCGCGCGCGCTCGTGCCGCCTCAGCCTCGTGCTGACGTGCCTGCAGCTCGGTGTCACGCGCTTCTTCGCGCATCTTCTCGGCGCGATCGTGCTGGTGCTGCCGGCGGCGCTCGCGACGCCCGCGCGCGGTGAGCAGCAGGGCGACGACGACGATGGCGAGCACGACGACGATGCCGACGATGATCCAGATGAGGGTGGTGGTATCCACGGCTCCTCCTTCTCCCTCCGACGCCGGCGGGGTACCGGCGCCACCACTGTCAGGCAACCCCCGCAGCCGGCGAGCGGCAAACCCGTTGCGTGCGCACGGTGGTTACGCTAGGTCCGAACCTGCGCTGCGCCTCGGACGAGTAGGTTCCCGACGCGCGCGCACGTAGGATGAGGGCTCTCGCCAACGCAGTTCCACCCCCCGCCCACCACGCCTTAAGGACTCGCGTTGACCGATACGCCTGCACTCGTCTTCGACGGAGACCGTCCCCGCGACGACGCCGAGACGCTCCGACTCCAGGAATGCTCGCAGGAGCAGATCCGCACGATCGGACGCATCCAGGCCCACGGCGCCCTCTTCGGCATCGACGAGGCGACCGGGGTGGTGGTCGTCGCCAGCGAGAACGTCGAGCACTGGCTCGGGCGCGATCTGCGCGAGGCCGGCAGCGAGACCCTCTCGTGGGCGATCAGCCAGGGGCTCGCCGTCGATCCGGTGCGTGCGGAATTCGAGGGTTCGGTCTACGACGTCATCGCGCATCGCGGCAGCGAGCCGCTCATCGTCGAGCTCGAGCCCGTCGTGCCGGAGCTCGACTACGTCCGCACGGGAGTCGTCGGCGCGATCCAGCGGCTGGCGGGGATCACCGACCCCGACGAACTGCGGCAGCACGCCGCGCGCGAGATCAAGGCCGTCACCGGCTACGACCGCGTCATGTGCTACGAGTTCCACGATGACGGCCACGGGCAGGTCGTCGCCGACGAGCGCGAACCCGGCATGGAGTCGTACTTCGGGCTTCATTTCCCGGCCTCGGATATCCCCGCTCAGGCGCGCGCGCTGTATATCGAGAAGCGCTCACGGGTGATCGCCGACACGGAGGACCCGGGGCTCGCGCTGCACACACTCCTGCCGGAGGACGCTCCGATCGACCTCGGCGGCACCGAGCTGCGAGCGGTGTCACCGCACCACCTCCAGTTCATGCGCAACATGGGGCAGGCGGCGACGGTGTCGTTCGGGCTCGTGATCGACGACCGCCTCGTGGGCATGTTCACCTGCGCGCATCGCACTCCGCGACGCATTCCGGTGCTGCTGCGCCGCGCCCTCGAGGTGCTGGCGACACAGGTCGTCACGCAGCTCGCCGCCGCCGAGCAGATCCGGCGCCTGCGTCGCCAGCTCGAGGCGCGGGAGCGGCGGATCGCCATCATCGCGCCGCTGTACGGGCGCGCAGACGTCGGCTCGGTGCTCATGAGCGGCGAGCGGACCGTCCTCGATGTGGTTCCCGCCGACGGCGCGCTGCTGCGGCTCGGGGACACCACCCACACCGTAGGTGTGGTGCCGCCGCCCGCTCGGCTGTTCGCCGTGATCGACGAGCTCGGTCCGGGGAGGCTGCTGTGGGAGGCGCTTCCGATCGAACGACCCGAGCTCGCGGTCGAGGTGCCGGGAGTCACCGGTCTCCTCATCGTCCCGCTCGGCGGCGACGGCGACGCGCTCGTCTTCGTGCGCAGCGAGGTCTCGCGCACCGTCGACTGGCTCGGCGACCAGCGACCGGAGAACCGCGACACGCCGCTCTCCCCCCGCCGGTCCTTCTCCGCGTGGCGCGAGAGCGTCACCGGTCGCAGCCTGCCGTGGGGCGAGCACGCGCAGGACGCGTTCGACCTCGGCGAGGAGATCCGGTCGGCCATGGTCGCGCGCACGCAGGCCGAGCTCGCCGAGCTCGCGCTGCGCGACGCCCTGACCGGTCTGCACAACCGCCGCTTCCTCGACGACCGGCTCGACGAGCTGCTGCAGGGCTCGGAAGCGGCCGTGGCCGTCGTGTTCCTCGACCTCGACGACTTCAAGCTCATCAACGACACCCACGGTCACGAGATGGGCGACGCCGTCCTGGCCGCGATCGGCCGACGGCTGAACGGGGTGGCCCGCAGCTCCGACATCGTCGTGCGGCTGGGCGGCGACGAGTTCGTCATCGTGTGCGTCAGCGCCGGTCCGGAGGAGGCGGCCGCGATCGCAGGAAGGGCACTGGCGGCGATCACCGAGCCGATCACCGTGCGGGGGGTCGAGGTCGGCGTGCACGCCTCCGCGGGCGTCGTGGCGGCCGAGCGCGGGATCTCTCCCGGAGGGCTGCTGGACGCCGCCGATGCGGCGATGTACCGCGCGAAGCGCGAGGGCGGCGGCCGCGTCTCAGCGTGACGGGAGGTCGGGCTCGGGGAGGACCCGGAGCCCCGCGGACGAGTTGGCGGCGTCGATCAGGTCCTGCAGCCAGAGCCGGTTGATCTCGGGCATCGGCCCGGTGTACTCGAACCTCAGCGGCGTCACCGGCGAGATCCACACCGCCTGGCGCAGCGACGTGTTCTCGTCGACGTGCGCGAACGACAGATTCTCTCGGCGACGCAGCTTCGCCATGATGACCAGCTCCAGGTGAGCGAGGGTGCGATCGTCGATCGTGAAGGACGCCGGGGGTGCGCCGTAGTGAAGTATGCCCACGGTTCGATCCTACGGGCGCGTGAGCGCAGGTACGCTGGGGCGATGGCGATCGTGAACCGGCTCACCGTCGATGGACGCGACTACTTCCTGCCCGACCCCGTGTCGGAGTTGAAGACCAAGATCCTCGAGGCGATCAAGGCGGGAGGCGGTTACGTCAACATCCCGCCGCTGCGCGGCGGCCCGGGCGTCGACATCCTCTTCTCCCCCGGAATGCCTGTGACGTGGTCGCAGTTCGAGGTCGGCGAGGCACCGGCTCCGATCGACGATCCCGTCGACGAGCTCGCCGACTACGAACTCTGACGCCCGCTGCTGCGCGCCGCGGTCGGACCGCGGCTGCGCGCCGGGTAGGACGGCGGCTGAGCGGCGCCGCGGACGGCGGTGAGCAGTGCGTCAGACGGCGGCGAGAAGCGCGTCCATCTCCTCGGACGGCATCGGCAGCCCCCACAGGTAGCCCTGTCCGCGGTCGCAGCCTCTCTCGCGGGAGCGCTCGAGGTCGGCGAGGGTCTCGATGCCCTCCGCGAGCACGCGCCAGCCGTTCGCGGCGCTGCTCTCCACCACGGCGGCGATCGCGTCGTGGGCTTCGGCATCCGTCCGCTGCGTGAGCGACCGGTCGATCTTGATCTCGTCGATCGGCAGGGCTTCCAGCATCGCGACGGTGGTGTCGCCGCCGGCGTAGTCGTCGACCGAGATCGATACCCCCACGGACTGCAGCGTCTGCATCGCCGTGACCATCTCCGGACGCAGCTGCGGCGTCGGAGCCTCGGTGATCTCGATCGTGAGGCCGGCCGGGTCGATGTCGAGCCCGTCCAGTCGCGCCACGACCGTGTCGGCGTACCGTCTCGAGAAATGCGCGGGAGACGCGTTCACCGCGAGCCCGAGCGAGTGTCCCGACTCGCGCCACCGCCTCACCTGGTCCGCCGCACGGTCGAAGACCTGCAGATCCACCTCGTCGAGGAAGTGTCCCTGCTCCGCGAGCGGGATGAAAGTGTCGGGCGGGACCGCGCCGAGGAGCGCGTGGTTCCATCGGCAGAGCGCCTCGACGGCGACCGGGGCGGTCGGCGCGGGGGCGTCGGTCGGGCCCGCGGGAACGAGGTCGTACTGCGGCTGGAACGCGATCCACAGCTCCCCGGTCGAGAGCGCAGCGCGCAAGTCACGGGTGAGCTGGGGAGTACGGGGCATGCCACAAGAGTCGAGGAGATTCGCATCGGGGCGCAACACCGGACAAATGCCGAGAATCGGCGTATGATGCGCGGCTCCGCGCTCCCAGCCGCCATCGGGAACGTCGCCGGGTCGACGGCTAAGCTGGGGGCGATGGGCACGCTCACCTACGACACCCGCGTCACGACGTCGATCGACGACCGCATCCTCGCGCATCTGCAGGCGGTCATCTGGGCCAAGCTGCGGCGCGGCGAATCGTTCCCCTTCACGTGGAGCGACCCGACCCGCGCCGGCCTCGGACGCACCTCCGTGTGGTTGAGTCCGAACGTCTCGCTGGCGTTCGAGTACTTCGGCGGCCGCCAGCCGCGCCTCAACCCCGCGTGGGTGGAGGCCCTCACCAAAGCGGCGAACTCGCCCGCGGGGCTCACGATCGTGCCCGAGCCCGAAGGTCCCGCAGCGCCGCAATAGACGTCGCATCGCGTTTCTGTCAAGACCCGGGGACCCCGGCGACGCGTCCTTAGCGTGGACGCATGACACAGCAGACCGAGGACCGGGTCGGTGAGATCCACTGGTCGACCCCCGAGCGCGGGTCATGGGCCGCCGACCGCTTCGGACGCCAGGTGGGCGAGGTGAAGCGGGACGACCGGGGTTACGTGGCAACGCGCGGCGGCCGGACGGTCGGCCGCTACCGGTCGCTCGATGCCGCGCTGGACGCCGTCGATCACCACAGCTGGACCCACCTTCAGCCGAGCCGCTTCTGGACGCTGCTGCTCGCCACCATCAACGTGGGCATCATCGCGGCGATGTCGCTGATCGCCACCGCCATCCTCCGCTGACGCGTCAGTTCCAGACGCTGGGCGCTTCCGCCCGGGTGGGAGGGAGAGCGGATGCTGCGGCCCAGTCATGAACCCATGCATCGACTTCGGGAACCCCCTCGGGGCGGCCGACCGCTGCGAAGAGCTCCTCGTGCGACAGCGTGCCGCCGGAGCGCTTCATCATGCGAGCGCGGATGATCGCACGGGCGTAGACCTCGCCGCCGACGACGGCGCGATGCTCGAGGTAGACGGCCTTGTCGTCGTGCCCGATCATGCGCGATTCGACGTCGAACTTCTGCCAGAGGTTCAGCGACTTGCGGAACGTCACGGTCTCGCTCGAGACCACCGCGTACCAGCCGTACGTCTTCATCACGTCCCACAGTCCGGTGCGCACGAGCAGGTCCCACCGGCCGAGGTCGAAGAGCGACAGGTAGCGCCCGTTGTTCATGTGGCGCAGCAGGTCGATGTCGGTGAGCAGCGTGGTGAGCCGGATGCGGCTGATCTCGTTCGGGCCGAGCCGCCCCCCGCGCCGCAGTCGTCGGCGCGCGGTCAGCATCACGATCAGGGTCCGCCACATCACGTTCACGAGGTGCGATCGTACCCCGCGCGCGGACGCCCACAGACAAAGGTCCCGGGTTCCCGTGGAACCCGGGACCTCCTCGTCCGGTCGGTGCGGGGTCGGCTCAGCCCCAGGTGTCGGCCACGAACTCGTGCACCTCGCCCGCGATGAGCTCACGGAAGCCGGCGGTGAAGTGTCCGAAACCGGCGAAGGGGTAGGTCCGATCAGCATCCGGCGTCGCCCATGCGTCGGGACCGCAGGAGTACGAACCGTCGGTGCAGGCGTCGGCGTCGACGATGGTGAAGCCGAACTCGCCCGGGTCGGCTTCGATCCGCTCGACCAGGCCCGCGACGTCGTACAGGGCCACGCGTGGATCGTCGGGAAGCGCCTCAGCCAGCGCCAGATTGAAGGTCGCGGTGAGCGAGGATGCCACGGCGTTGCCGCCGTCGCCGATGCCCTCGGCATTGTCGGTGACGCCGAGGTCGATCATGTTCACCACGACGATCCGCTCCGCGCCGGCCTCGATCAGCGACGAGACGAACTCCGCCTCCCGGTCCGCGACGTCGATGACGTCGTTCGTCGCCTGCTCGAGCTCGGCGGGAGTGGGGGTGCCGTCGATGAAGCGCTGCTGGCGCTCGGGATCCTTCGAGCCCAGGTACGTCAGGATGTCGTTGCCGCCGGCCCAGACGGTGACGAGCTGATCGGACTGGAAGGACTCGTGCTGCTCCAGGAAGGCATCCCGCTGGGCGGTCATCGCCTTCGGGGTGTCGGGATCGGAGTCCGACAGCGGTGCGACGTACGCACCGCCCTCCGCGTAGTTCAGTCCGCCCTGCTCCTCGACCGTGCCGTCGTCTCCGATGACGCGATTGGGCTCCTGGGTGTCGCCATACATCTCCGCGAGCAGCTGCGGCCAGGCGCCGCCCTCCGAGGTGCCGAAGACGAGGCCACCGAAGGTGCCGGCGTCGCTCCAGCTGTCGCCGAAGGTGACGACCTGCGTGATCTCGGCTTCTGCGGGGCTGGCGGTCGAGGGGTGTTCCGCTGACTCGTCGGTCGCCGGGCTGCAGCCGGCGAGCAGCAGGGCGCCGACCGTCAACGCGGCGATAGGAAGGAATGCGGTCGAACGGGTGAAGCGCATGAGTCGTTCTCTCTTTCAGTGGCATCGG
>DATEOM010000102.1:0-6539 GCA_035274105.1 Microbacterium sp. | reverse complement strand
GCTCGCGCGAGGAGTCCGAGTCGCCGAACCCGCCGAGCGACACCTCCACGCCGATGGCATGGAGCATCCGCAGCTGCGGCACCAGCCCACCGCCTTCGATCTGCGGCACGTCGGGCGGAAGCTCGAACACGAGCGAACCCGGAGCGAGCTCGCGCCGCGTGAACTCCCCGGCGACGTGACGGGCGAACGAGTCGTCGTCGAACTGGGTCGGCGAGACGTTGACGGCGACGGCCCAGTCGCGACCGGTCTCGCGCCATTCGGCGAGCGTGTCGAGGCATTCGTCGAGCATCCGTCGTCCGAGTGCGTGAATCGCACCGGTGCGCTCCGCGACACCGATCATCGTCACGGGATCGATGTCGCCGAGCCGCGGGTGCGACCATCGGCACAGCGCCTCGGCGGCCACGATCGATCCGCTCTCCAGCGACACCTGCGGCTGGTAGACGGCGAAGATCTCGGGACCGCGGACGGCGGCCGCGAGATCGTCCGCGAGGTCTCCAGTGGTGGGCATCCCTCAAGTCGACCCGATCAGCCGCGCGATCGCAAACGCCGACGCGAGGAACGACGATCGGCTACAGTCCGCCCGGCACGGCTCATGAACGGGCTTGGACGACGACCGCGCCCTCTCCCTATACTTTTCTCGTCGCAGAGCTGGCAGGAGGATCGCGATGGCGTTTCGGAATCTGGAGACGTTGGAGTCTTGGCTGGCAGAGTACCGGGCGCTGGGTAAGCCGCTGTCCGATGCCGCGCGCGTGATGGTGCAGGACGGCGACGGCGGCGCGAACACGGGTCTGGTGTTCTTCCGGCTCGGTCATGCCCCGACGGGCGTGTTCATCCAGCCGATCACGCAAGACGCCTCCGGGTGGGTCGCCACGATGGAGCCCCGCGAACACAACCTCGTCCTGGACGCGGCCGGACTGCTCGAGCTGTCTGCCGAGCTGGCCGCGGTCTCCGAGCTGTGCGCGTTCCTCGAGGAGAAGTCGCGGGAGCATCAAGGCGACGACGTCGCCTGAGCGGCCGTCAGCGCCGTGCGCCTACCGCGGCTGGGCGGGCCTCAGTGCCGCGCGCCCACCGTCGCCGCGGTCAGGGCCTCGAGCAGGGCGGTCGAGTTCTCGACGAGGGCCTGGTCTGCAGCGCCGACGGCGACGTCGAAGTCGTCGTCGAACCGGTTGAGTGCCGACCACGGATCCTCGGCGATGTCGATGGTGGCGGTGATGCGGTTCACCCGCCTGTCGCTCGGGTCGACATCGCGTCGCACGAGGGAGCGGCTGACGAGCCGATCGATCAGCGTCGTCACGCCGGCGGAGGTGATGCCGAGGTACTCACGCAGTGCGGTCGGCCGCGTGCCGGGGTTGCCGACGATGAACAGGAGGGCGCGCGCGTCGATGTCGCTGATGCCGAGGCTGGCGCGCGCGGTGACCATCGCCGCGTTGCGCGCATCGAGGTACCGGCGCAGTGCCACCCCGAGGGTCAGCGCCCGCGTGTCGTCCGCCATGCTGCCATTCTCCCCCAGCCGCTTCGAGATCAGAATACTCAATCGGCAAATATTTAAGATATTTACCTAATCCATCGAAGTATCGACTAGGCTGAACCCACCCGAAAGAGCGGTGTCGCTCGTCTTTCCCCCACCACATCGCCTCGATACAGAAGCCAGGAGGCCGCCGTGACCGACGGAAGCACCGCGAGCGGATGCTGCGCCCCGACCATCCTGGGTGCAACGGAATTCCCATGCTAGGCCTCGCTGTCTGCGGGCTCATCTCCGTCGATCGCCAGTCGACGATCCTCGACGCGAACGCGCAGGTGCTCGCGTGGATGGGCTGCGATCGCGAGGACGTGATCGGACGGCCGCTCGAAACGCTCCTCACCCTGCGCATGCCGCTGGCAGACGCGGACGGACAGCGGCCGACCGACGCCACCCTCCACGGCGTATCAGGGGTGGTCCGCCCCGTGGTCGTCGGCTCCCTCGGCGAAGACGAGTGCGGAGTGGAGCGGATCGCCGTCTACGACGTCTCGACGCGGTCGTCGTTCAACCTGGGGTTCCAGGGCGCCGAGGCGAAGACCGAACGCGGCCGGCAGCGGCTGCAGATCCTCCTCAACGCAGCGGTCGGCTTCGGCAATGTCAGAACCGAGGTCGACGCGGCCGAGCTCCTGGTGGACGTGGCCCAGCGGGCCTTCGCCGCGAGCGCGGTGAGCGTGCACATCAGCGGGCCCGACGGGCTGGCCCAGGTCGCCGGGGTGAACCCGCTCGCCGAGCACTGGCCGACCGGTCTTCGGCCGGCCGGGACCATCACGATGCTCGGCGGCCAGGTGCTGATCGTGCGATCCCCCGAGGACGCGAACCCCTACGTACCCGGGGTCGACATGAGCGAGGTCTATCGCGCGGGCGGAGTGCACGCGGCGATCGCCTCGCCGATGCGATCCCACGGCGATGCCGTGGGATCGATGGTCTGCTTCTTCGACCATCCGCGGGAGTTCGACGAAGAAGCCGTCCCGCTCGCCGAGGCGCTGTCGAATCAGGCGGCGCAGGCGATCGCGCGGATCCGCCTCGAAGACACGCTTCGTCGCGCGGCCATGCACGACGAGGTCACCGGGCTGCCGAATCGGCGCCTGATCGAGGAAGACGTCACGCGCACGCTCTTCCAGGACTACTCGGCGCTGACGGTGATCTTCATCGACATCGATGGCTTCAAGGCGGTGAACGATCTCCTGGGTCACGCGGCCGGCGACGCCCTCCTCCATGAGATCGGGCAGCGGCTGCGCGGGGTCATCCGGGAATCGGACGTGCTCGGTCGCTTCGGCGGCGACGAGTTCATCGCCGTCGCCGCGGTAGACAGCGTCGGCGACGCCGCCGTGCTCGCCGACCGCATCCGCGCCGCCGTCGCAGAGCCGTACGACGAGCTGCCGCCGGTGCTGACCATCACGGCGAGCGTCGGTGTGGTCACCGTCGGAAACGACGGCGCTCCCGTCATGGACCAGCTCATCCGCGCCGCCGACCACGCCATGTACGAGGCGAAGATGGCCGGCGGCGACCGGGTCGCCGTCGCCCACCACACGTTGACGCCCGCCGTCGTCGGCCTCGCTCCTTGAGCGAGAGCAGCACGCCGTCCACCGCTCGTTGAGCGAGCGAAGCGAGTCGAAACGCCCCGAGCCCAGCGCAGACCGCGAGCCCCGAGGCGTTTCGACGGCGGGCGCCAGAACGCCTCCGCTCAACGACCGGTGAGGGGATCAGCTGCTCTTGCGCATCGCCCTGATCCCCACGGCCAGCCCGACCACGGCGAGCACGATCGCCGCGACCCAGCCCCACAGCACCTCGATCGCGCCGAGGTCGCCGGCGAACAGCGCACGCTCGGCCTGCACCACCCAGTTCACCGGGTTCACCGTCGACACCGCGCGCATCCACGCGGGCCCGTCGTCCAAGGGCAGCAGCATGCCCGACAAAATCAGCAGCGGGAAGATCAGCGTCTGCTGCACGCCCCAGAACAGCCACTCGCGGTCCTTGGTCTTGAGCGCCAGCGTGTACGACAGCGACCCGAGGCCGACCCCGAACACGGCGAGCAGCGCGAGCCCGATCACGAGCCCCGGCACGTTGATCGTGAACCCGAACGGCCATGCGATGAGCACGATGATGAGCGCCTGCACCACGATCGGCGCGATCTCCTTGAGCGCACGTCCGACCAGCAGCGACGACCGCGCCAGCGGCGCGACCAGCGTGCGCTCGTGCGAGCCCGTCATCATCTCGTACTGCAGGTTGGATCCGGTGGCGCCGGTGCCGAACAGCACGATCATCACGAGCACGCCCGGCACGAACCACTGCAGGGTCTCCCCCACAGGTGCACCTGACGAGCCGACCAGCAGCGGCGCGAACAGCCCGAGGAACACCAGAGGCTGCACCAGGCTGAAGATCAGCGTGAACGGGTCGCGCACCACCGGCTTCAGCTCGCGCGTCAGCACGTTCCAGGTGTCGCGTGCCGGGTTCGCCCGCACCGCGGTGTCGGGCCGGGTCTCGATCCGGGTCTGCATCTGGTCAGTCATCGCTTCGCTCCTGTCGTCTCGCTCACCTGTTCGGTGACGGATGCTGCAGCCGCAGCATCCGCTTCTCCTTCCGGTTCGCCCTCTCCTTCGCCGGCCTCGCGCAGCGTGCGCCCGGTGAGCGCCAGGAATACGTCGTCGAGCGTCGGCGGCACGCCGGTGGCGGTCCGCACCATGAGTCCGGCTGCGTCGAGCGCGCGCACCGCGGCGGGCAGCAGCGCATCGCCCTCCGGCACCGTGAGGACGACGGATGCCGCGTCCCGCCGGACCTCGCGATCGGTGAGCTGCTGCACCACCGCGACGGCGGCGGCAGCATCCGTCTCGCCTGCGAAGCCGAAGGTCAAGACGTCGCCGGCCAACTCGGCCTTCAGCCGGGCCGCGGTGTCGTCGGCGATCACGCGCCCCTTGTCCATGACCATGACGCGCTCGGCGTAGCGGTCGGCCTCCTCGAGGTAGTGCGTGGTGAGGAAGACGGTCGTGCCGTACTGGGCTCGCAGGTCGATGATGTGCTGCCAGAGGTTGGCGCGACTCTGCGGGTCGAGTCCGGTGGACGGCTCGTCGAGGAACAGCAGGGGCGGCGCGTGCATGAGGCCGAGCGCGACGTCGAGCCGGCGCTTCTGCCCGCCCGAGAGCTGCTGCACCGACCGGGTCGCGAAGCCCGCAAGATCGAGCGATTCGATGAGCTCGTCGGCCCGGGTGCGCGCGGCCGCCTTCGACATGCCGTAGAACGCGCCCTGGCTGAGCAGCTCGTCGCGGGCGCGCTGCGAGAAGCTGCCGCTCGTGAGCTGACCGACGTAGCCGATGCGTGCGCGCACGTCGGCGGGCTGCTTCAGGATGTCGAACCCGACGACCCGGGCGGTGCCCGACGTCGGCGGGATGAGAGTGGTGAGCATACGCAGGCTGGTCGATTTGCCGGCGCCATTGGGTCCGAGGAACGCGACGAGCTCGCCACGCGTCACCTCGAACGCGAGGTCGGTGACGGCCTCGACGGTCTTGCCTTTCACGGTGAAGCGCTTGGTCAGCCCCTGCGCTTGGATGATCGATTGGTTCGCCATGACCTCAAGCTAGGAGCGGATGCGGACACATCCTGTCCGCGATGCGTGAGATTCTTTTCGCATGTCCGACACCACCACGCGAGCGCTCTCGCTGCTCAACCTGCTCCAGACGCACCGGCATTGGCCGGGTTCCGAGCTGGCGGAGCGGCTGGGGGTCACCGAGCGCACGGTGCGGCGCGACGTCGAGCGGCTGCGCGACCTGGGTTACCGCATCGAGTCGATTCCCGGCGCGGCGGGCGGCTATCGCCTCGAGGCCGGCAGTGCCGTGCCCCCGTTGCTGCTCACCGACGAAGAGGCGGTGGCGATGGCGATCGGGCTGCGGGTCGCGGCATCCCAGCGGCTCGTGAGCGGTCCGGAGACGACCCTGACCGCGCTCGCGAAGCTCGAGCAGGTGCTGCCCGCTCCCCTGCGCCGCCGCGTCAACGCGCTGGCCGAGACCGTGCAGCCCGCCGGACTCAACGCCGGCGCCGCTGTCTCGGGCGAGGTTCTCGGCGAACTCGCGCTGGCCACCCGCGACCACGAGCGCGTGCGGTTCACGTACACCGCCGCCTCGGGCGACGTCACGCACCGCCGCGTCGAGCCGCACGCTCTCGCGCCCGCCGACCGGCACTGGTACCTGCTCTGCTGGGACCTCGACAAGGAGGACTGGCGCACCTTCCGCGTGGATCGACTGGCGGATGTCGCGCACACGCGCGTGCTCTTCACCCCGAAGCCGCTGACCCCGGAGCAGATCGAGGAGTTCATCTTCGTCGCGCGCTCGTGGGCGCGGCAGGCCGTCGAGGCGGATGCCGTGATGGAGCTGCCGCTGGAGCAGATGCGCGACTATTTCGGGCAATGGGGTCAGGGCGCTTCGGCCGAGGACGACACGCGGACCCGCTGGCCGGTGGGCGGTTCGGACTTCCGCGAGACGATGTACGGGCTGTCGTGGATCCCGGCCGGGGTCGAGTACACGACGGACCTCCCTTCGCCCGCGCGGGAGGAACTGCGCGAGACCCTGGAACGGATGCTGCGCGCCCTGGACGCGCCGTCCCCTCCGGTTCCGCCCGAGCGGGCTCTGGCGAGGGAGCGGCAGCTGCCGGCGTAGCCACCGCCGGTCGTCGAGCGAGCGAGGAACGAGCGAGTCGAAACGCCCGAGCGCGGCGCACAACCCCGGCGCGCAGCATCCATCCCCCTCTCACCGAGCGGTACACGACCCCTCCAACCGGACAGACGCTCAATAGGCTGAGCCCATGGAGCTGGGGATCTACGCGGTCATCGCCGTGGCGGTCATCGTGGCGGTCGCCGCGTTCTCCAAGAAGCTCGGCGTGGCGGCGCCGATCATCCTCGTGGTCGTGGGTGTGGGGCTGTCGTATCTGCCGGGGGTGCCCGACATCGAGGTGCCGCACGAGATCATCCTCGACGGGGTGCTGCCGCCGATCCTGTACGCCGCGGCGATCAGCGTGCCGATCACCGATTTCC
>DATEOM010000101.1:0-2071 GCA_035274105.1 Microbacterium sp. | reverse complement strand
GCGCCGCAGCGGCGGCGGGCGTGGCGGTGGCGCTGTCGGTGCCCGCCGCTGCGTCGACGGACAGCGGCTCAGCAGCCTCGGCTGCGGTGGCACCGAGGGTGGGCGAGGCATCGGTCATGGGTCACACTCTAGGGCGGGGCGCTGCGCGCCACGAGGTGCGCGGTGCAACTTCACCCGGATCGCGTGACCCGGCGTCATCCCGGGGGAGCCGACGGGGATGACGGGTATCGTCGAGGGGCGAGAAGGAGCGCCATGACCGAAGAAGACCCCACGACGACGCTGGCCCGGCTGCGCAGCAGCATCGACAACATCGACGCCGCCCTGGTGTATCTGCTCGCCGAGCGCTTCAAGGCGACCAAGCAGGTGGGCCACCTGAAGGCCGAGCACGGCATGCCCCCCTCAGACCCGGCCCGCGAGGAGCAGCAGACCGCGCGGCTGCGCAGCCTCGCCGAGCAGGCCGACCTCGACCCCGCCTTCGCCGAGAAGTGGTTCAACTTCGTGGTCGCCGAGGTCATCCGCCACCACACCGAGGCCGCCGACTCCCGCTGATTCTCCGTTTCACGTGGAACGACGGATGCTGCCACCCGGCGATCACGCCGGGTGGCAGCATCCATTCTCCCCGTTCGCTCGACGAGCGACAGCTGCGATCAGGGAACGGTTCGACGCAGTGTGAGGTACGAGATCCCTCCGAGCACGACCGTGAGGAGGAGGCCCCACGCGGCAAGGCCCACCGCGCCGAGTTCGACCAGCGCCGTGATCACGTCACCCCACACCTCGAACCGGGTGATCGCCCAGATGGCGATGAGCAGCAGCGCGCCGACACCGACCCAGATGAGGGTCAGCAGCAGGGCACCGGACCGCTTGTAGACCGTGGCCGACCAGAACCCGAGCATGAAGATGAGCATCGCCATCACGAAGTAGAAGAAGGCGGCGCCGAGCGCTCCGTCCTCGACGACCCAGTCCAGGGCGAAGAAGTACCCGTTGATACCCCAGCCGTTCGTCGCCTCCTCGATCAGCCCGCCGACCGCGAAGACCACCGCCAGCAGCGCCGCGCACATCGCCGCGGCGAGCATCGTGCCGAGGAAGAACTCGCGCCGCGTGACGCTCATGGCCTGCGAGAACGGGAAGGTCAGCGTGAGCGACGAGATCCCCACGAACAGCAGCACCCACAGCGGCGCTTGCGAGCCGCCGCCGTAGAACGGGCCGGGAAGGCCCGACGAGTTCAGGATCGCGTAGATCGCGAGCGACATCGCGAACGAGGAGCCGAGCACGATCAGCGGCACCCAGACGAACGTCTGCTTGTTGATCAGCTGCATGCGCACGACGTTGACGGTGCGGTTCATCGCAGTGCTCCTTCCTCGGTGGTCGCGTGCTCGGCCGCGGCGTTCTGCGTGGTGCGCACGATCAGCTGCTGCAGCGAGACCGGCGCGACGTCCAGGCCCGCCGCCGCGAGGCGCTCGCGGTCGGCGAGGGTGAGCGCGCCGAGGACCGTGACGGATGCCACGTTCCCCAGGCTCTCGCGGTGGATCACCTGGCGCCCGGCGACGAACGCGTTGACCGCGCTCGCGTCGCCCACGATGTTCGCGGCGCGATCGCGCACGGTGTCGGTCGCCTCGTCCATCACGATCCGCCCATGGTCGATGACGAGCACGCGCTCGATGAGGTTCGACACCTCGTCGATCAGGTGGCTCGAGAGGATCACGGTGCGCGGGTGCTCCGTGTAGTCCTCCAGCAGCCGGTCGTAGAAGATCTGCCGCGCGACGGCATCGAGGCCGAGGTACGGCTCGTCGAAGAACGTGACCTCGGCGCGCGAGGCGAGTCCGATGATCACGCCGACCGCCGACAACTGGCCCCGCGACATCTTCTTGATGCGCGTCTTCTGGGGAAGCTGGAAGTCGTCGATGAGCTGCGCGGCGAGCTCGTCGTCCCAGTTCGGGAAGAACAGCTTCGCCGTGGCGAACGCGTGCTTGGCCAGCGCGTCGTCCGGGTACTTCTGGCTCTCGCGCACGAAGCACATGCGCGAGAGCACCTTGGCGTTCTCGTACGGCTGCATGCCGAACACGCGGACGTC
>DATEOM010000100.1:0-10058 GCA_035274105.1 Microbacterium sp. | reverse complement strand
GCGCCGTGGTCGTTGACCCAGACGTAGCCGCATTCCAGCTGCGAGCCGACGCGGTGCGCCGCCTCGGGCGAGGCCGTCCACACCGAGCCGCACAGGCCGCCCCACGTGTCGTTGGCGAGGCGCACGGCCTCGGCCTCGTCGTCGAACGGGATCACCGGGATCACCGGTCCGAACTGCTCCTGCGTCACCACCCGCAGCTCGAGCGACGGGTCGACGACGATCGCCGGGCGCACGAAGTTGCCGCCTGCCAGGTCGCCCCCGGGCAGCTCGCCGAACTCGCGGACGTCGGCGCCGGCATCCTTCGCCTCCTGGATGATCTCGTCGACGAACGCCTTCTGCGCCGGCTGGTGCAGCGGCCCCATCGTCGTGCCCTCGTCGAGCCCGTAGCCGAGCTTCGCGGCTTCGAGCCGCGCGGACAGCCCCGCGACGAGCTCGTCGGCACGCGACCGGTGCACGAAGACGCGCTTCGCGTTCATGCAGATCTGCCCGGTCGTGTCGTAGATCGCCGCGTAGAGCCGGTCCAGGTGCGCGTCGTCGAGGATCGCGTCCTCCAGGAACACCGCCGCGTCGTTGCCGCCGAGCTCCAGCGTCACCCGGGTGAGGGTCTTCGACGCCATCTCCATGATGCGCTTGCCGCCGTTCACGCTGCCCGTGAAGCACACCTTCGCGATGTCGGGGTTCTGGATGAGCCCCGCCATGTCCTGGTCGCGACCGGTCACGACGTTGAGCACGCCGGGCGGCAGCTTCTCGGCCACGCGCTGCACGACGCGGGTCGTCGCCAGCGGCGCCGAGGGCGGCGGCTTCACGATGGCGGTGTTGCCGGCCAGCAGCGCATGCGGCAGCGCCGCACCGAGGATCGCGATCGGCCAGTTGAACGGCACGATCACCGTGACGACACCGAGCGGCTGATACGCCACCTCGGTCGACACCGGGATCGCGCCCGGCACCGGCGGCAGCGTCTTCGACGCGTCCACCTCGTCGGCGAGCATGAGCGCGAGGTTCCAGCGGATCTCGAACACCAGCGCGTCGATCCACGCCTCCATGCGCACCTTGCCGTTCTCCTGCGACAGGACCGCGGCGTCCTCGTCGCGGTCGTCGGCGATCCCCGCGATCGCCTCGGCCATCGCGGCCGCGCGCTCCTGCGGGGTGAGCGCCGCCCACGCCGGGAAGGCCTTCTTCGCCGCGGCGACGGCATCCTTCACATCCGATTCGGATGCCGCCGCCGCCTCACCCACGACCGCCCCCGGCTTGCCGGGATCGGCGATCGTCAGCACGTCGTCGGTGAACCGCTCCTCACCCCCGATGTAGAGCCCCGTCCGGACCGAAGTCCCCATCGCCGTCTCGCCCATGGAACGCCCACCTCTCCGTGTTGTCCAACCGTCGATCCGCTTCGGGTCGGAGCGGATCGACACCTCTCCCAGGGTGCCTCTCCCATGCAGGTGAATCAAGATTGTCGACGATTTTCGCGCGAATTTCGTATGAGATTCTTCGCGATGAGCGGCCTCTCGCGAGATAGTGTCAGTGCACGGACGAAGGCGCCGAAGGGGGTTGGCCGAGATGACGGATGCTGCAGTGGTGAGCGACGACGAGACCACAGAGCGTCCCGACCTGACGCAGGTGATCCGCGAGGCGATCCTCGACGCGCAGTTCGCGCCGCATCAGCGCCTCATCGAGGCCGATCTCAGCGAGCGCTACGGCGCCTCGCGGGCCTCCGTCCGCACCGCCCTGCTGAACCTCGCAGGTGAAGGACTCGTGGAGCGCCTCCCCAACCGCGGGGCGCGCGTGCGCGCGATCACCGTCGACGAGGCGATCGAGATCGTCGAGGTGCGCATCGGCCTCGAGACCCTGTGTGCCCGCAAGGCCGCCGAGAACCTCACCCCGACCGACGCCGACGAGCTGCGGGCGCTGCGCGCCGAGATCGAGGCCGCGATCGGATCGGCCGACCTCATGGCGTACTCGCGCCTCAACCAGGAGCTCGACCGCCGCATCCGCGACCTCAGCCGCCATGGCACGGCGACCCAGCTGCTCGAGCGGCTGCGCGCACAGTCCGCTCGCCACCAGTTCCGGCTCGCGTTCCACCCCGGGCGGGCGGCGACGTCTGCTCCCGAGCACATCGCGATCATCGACGCGATCCTCGCGAAGGACCCCGACGCCGCCGAGGCCGCGACGAGCGCCCACCTCTCGGGCATCGTCGAGGTACTTCACCGCATGGAGTGAGCGGATCTCCTGTTCTCGGCGGACGACGAAAGGGCGGCCGGATGCCCCGGCCGCCCTTCCTCGTGCCCTCAGGTCATTCGTCCCAGGACTCGGCGGGGGCGTAGCCCTTGCCGTTGTACTTCTGCACCTGCACCGTCGAGACCGCGGGCTGGCCGTCCTCGGTCGTGTCGACCGTGGAGCCCTCGAGCATCAGCGGAGCGGTGAAGCCCGAGACGTCGCGCAGCGCCTCCATGAAGTTGTCGCGCGTGGGCTCGGTCATGTTGCCGAACACCTCCTCGAGCGTCGCACCGATCTGGTACGACCAGACGCAGTGCGGGAACGCGGGGGTGTCGGGGTATTTCGCGTACTCCTTCAGCTGCTCGAGGAAGGCGGCGCCCTCCTCGCTCTCGGCGAAGGTGGGGGCGGCCGCGGACTGCGCGAAGGCCACCGTGTACACGCCGGGGAACGCCGCCGCGCCGCCGGGCTCGAGGATCGCGCTCGGGCTCGACGTGTTCGACGGCAGGAACCACGAGGGCAGCCAGCCGAGCTCCTGCGTCTTCTGCAGCGACGAGATCACGAGCGGCGTGATCGACATCGCATTGAAGAACACGTCGGCGCCCGAGCCGGCGAGCTCGGTGAGCTGCGCATCGACCGAGGTGTCGGTGGCCTCGTAGGTGAGCTCCTTGACGATCTCGATGTTGTCGGCGCCCTCGATGCCGGTCTTGAAGCCCTCGACGTAGCCCTCGCCGTAGTCGTCGTTCTGCGAGAGGATCGCGACCTTGTGGTCCTCGCCCGAGGTCGCGAGCAGCTCGCCGAACGCCTGGCCCTCGTTCTGGTAGATCGGCACGAAGCCGAGCTGCCAGGGGCTCTCCTCGGTGTTGCTGAAGATCGGGTCGCCCGTCATGATCAGCACCTGGGGCACCTCGTCGGCGATCGCCGCCTCGCGCCAGGCGCGGTTGGTAGGCGTGCCGAGGCCGGCGGTCATGGCGAACACGCTGCTCTTCAGCTGGTCGTAGTTCGCCTTCGCCTTCTGCGGGTCGTACTCGTCGTCCAGCGCCTCGATCTCGACCGTGCGGGTCTGGCCGTCGCCGAACTCGACGCCGCCGTCGGCGTTCTTCGCGCCGAAGTAGGCGGTGATGCCCGCGACGGTGCACGCGCCGGGGCCCGCGGTGGGGCCCGACAGCGGCGTCGTGATGCCGAGGGTGATCGACGAGTCGGTGATGCCGGGGCTCGCCTCGGCCGCTCCCCCGCCGTCGGTGCTGTCGGGCGTGCCGCCGCCGCGTGAGCAGCCGGCGGCGAGGACGGCGACGATGCCTATCCCGGCGACGACCGAGGCGACACGCATCTTCCTGCGATTCGTGCTCATTGGTCCTGCCTCTCTGTGTTGTTCGTGACTGCGTTGATCGGTGGGTTCAGGACGGTGGTGATCTGCGGGTCAGGGAGGGTCACGGCGTCGACGGGGGCGGCGACCCCGAGGGCGCACCCAGGGCGTCGCCCACCGTCGAGGATCCGGAGACGGATGCTGCAGCATCCGTCCGCTCGCCTGCTCCGGTCGCTCCGGGGCCGCGGGGAGATTCGCCGTCCCGGGCGCGACGGCGCCACAGCCTCGGCAGCGATACGAGACCGCCCGGGAGGATGAAGAGGACGATCAGCAGGATGGCACCCTGCAGCACCGCGGTGATGTTCGGGTCGATGATGTTCGTGATCTGCGGCACCAGCACGTACCAGATGCCGCCGAGGATCGAGCCGACGATGCTGCCCGCGCCGCCGATCACCATGGAGGCGAGGAGCTCGATCGAGTGGCCGAAGCTCATGGTCTCGGGCGACGTGTACTGGACCACGACCATGTAGAGGAAGCCGCTCACGCCGCCGATGAGCGAGGCGATCGTGAACGCGAGCACCTTGTAGCGGTACGGCGAGACTCCCATCGATCCCGCCACCGCCTCGTTGCCCTTCACGATCGCGAAGGCCCGGCCGTACTTGCCGCGCACGAGGTTGCGGGTGAGGAGGAAGGTGATGCCGCCGATGAGGAAGACGATGTAGAGCTGCCACTGGTCGTCGTACAGCCCGGTCCACTCGGGCGCGTCCGAGAACCGCGCCGAGGTGCCCTGCGATCCGCCGGTGAAGTCCGAGAGGCGCTTCGCGAGCGGCACGCCGATGAGGGGCAGCGCGATCGTCACCATGGCGATCGCGAGGCCGCCGAGCCGCGCGGCGGCGAGGGCCACGAGGAGGCCGAGCACCCCCGGCAGCGCGCACGCGAAGAGGAAGACGAGCAGGATGTTCCAGTCGGCGTTGACGCCGAACGCGGTGGCGTACGCGCCGACCCCCACGAAGAAGATCTGGCCGAGCGAGACCTGGCCGGTGTAGCCCATCACCACGTTGAGGCCGAGCACCGCGACCGCGAAGACGCCGATGCGGGCGATGGTCTGGTTGGCGAACTCGGGCAGGATCAGCGGCACGACGATCATCAGGACGACGACGAGGCCGAACGTCGCCCACTGCACCCAGGGACGATCGAACAAGGGGGTCCGGTTCGAGAACTCCGCGGTCGAAGGCATCAGACGCGCACCACCGCTTTCCGGCCGAACAGGCCCTGTGGCCGCACGAGAAGCACGACGAAGATGAGGATGAACGGCACGGCGATCTTCAGGTCGTGCCCGATGAAGGGGATGTAGACGGCCGCGAGGTTCTCGAGCACGCCGATCAGCCACGCCGCGACGACGACGCCGATCGGGCTCGAGAGGCCGCCGAGGATGCAGGCGGCGAGCGCATACACGAGGGCGGAGTCCATCATTCCGGGCGTGAGGGTCAGCTGCGGGGCGACGAGCACGCCCGCCACCGCGCCGAGCACCGCGGCCAGGCCCCAGCCGACCATGAGGTTGCGGCCGACGTTGATGCCTGAGAAGGCCGACGAGGCCGGGTTGATCGCGACGGCTCGCAGGGCCAGGCCGAGCTTCGTGCCGAGGAAGAGCGCCTGCATCAGGCCCATGATGACGACGATGACGATGATCGTGCCGAGCGACCGCACGCTGATCACCGCACCGGCGAACTGGATCGTCTCGAGCGGGAAGAGCGACGGGAAGAGCCGGTTGTTGTAGGTCCAGATCCAGGCGCAGAGACCCGTGATGAGTGTCAGCAGCCCGATCGTCACGACGACCGCGGTGTCGGGGTCGCCCCGCTCGAATCGCCGGATGAGGTACCGCTCGATGAGCGCCCCGAGGAAGAACGAGACGACGATGGCGGCGACGATCGCGAGGATGAGCGGGATGCCGAACCCGTTGAGCGACCACGCGATGTAGGCCGAGAGCACGGCCATGCCGCCCTGCGCGAAGTTGATCAGGCCGGTCGCCTGGTTGACGAGCACGATGGCGAGCGCGAGGGCCGCGTAGATCGAGCCCGTCGACAGGCCGTCGATCACCAGCTGGATGAAGGTGCCGGAGTTCACGTCAGCCTCCCAGGTACGCGCGGCGGATCTCGTCCATGCCCTTGAGCTCCGCCGTCGAGCCGGTCAGGACGTTGCGCCCCGTCTCGAGCACGGTCGCGCTGTCGACGAGGGTGAAGGCGAGGTTGGCGTTCTGCTCGACCACGACCATCGCGATGCCGGACTCGCTGCGCAGCCGGCCGATCGCCTGGTACACGGTCTTCGCCGTGCCGGGAGCGAGACCGAGGGATGCCTCGTCCAGCAGCATCAGCCGCGGCCGCGACATGATCGCCCGGGCGATGGCGAGCATCTGCTGCTCACCGCCCGACAGTGCCGACCCGTTGGAGCGGACCCGGTCCTGCAGCTGCGGGAAGAGGTCGAGGCAGTAGTCGATGTCGGACCGGATGGCCTTGGCGTCCTTGCGGCGATACGCGCCGACACGCAGGTTCTCGCGGACCGTGAGATCGGAGAGCGTGCCGCGCCCCTCGGGCACGTGGGCGATGCCGAGCGCCGCGACCTGGTCGGGGCGAAGGCCCCGGAGGTCCTTGCCGTCGAAGCGGATCGTGCCGGTGGACCGCACGGTGCCCGACACCGCGCGCAGCGTCGTCGTCTTCCCGGCGCCGTTGGCGCCGAGGATGCCGACCGCGCCGCCGTCGGGCACGGTGAGCGAGACACCCTCGAGCACCTGCACGCGCCCGTAGAACGCGCGGATGTCGGCGACCTCAAGCAGCGTCATCCACCGCGTCCTTTCCGAGATACGCCTCGATGACCCGAGCATCGGCCTGGGCCTCCGCCGCCGAGCCCTCCATGAGCTTGCGGCCGTGGTCGAGCACGACGACGCGATCGGTGAGGGCCGAGATGAGCCCCATGTTGTGCTCGACGATCACGACGGTGATGTCGTCGTCGCGCACGCGGCGCACGGTCTCGATCAGCTGCTCCACCTCGGCGTGCGGGAGCCCGGCCGCCGGCTCGTCGAGCAGCAGGAGACGGGGCTTCATCAGCAGCGCCCGGCAGATCTCGACGCCCTTGTGCAGTCCGTGCGAGAGCTCGTCGGCGCGGGTCTTCGCCGCCCACCCGAGGCCATGGGCCTCGAGAAGGTCCAGCGCCTCCGCCCGGAGCGCCTTCTCGGATCGTCCGGTGCGCGGCAGCCGCAGCGACCACTCGACCGGCCCGCCCGGCAGGCGGCTGTGCGCCCCGAGCAGCACATTCTCGAGCACCGTGGCCCGCAGCTGCAGCGCGGGATGCTGGAACGTGCGCGCCAGGCCCTTCCGCGCGAGCGTGGCAGGCGCCGAGCCGAGCACCTCGTCGTCGTCGATCGTGATGGAGCCGGCGCTCGGGCGGTAATGGCCGCTCACGCAGTTGAACAGCGACGTCTTTCCGGCGCCGTTGGGGCCGACGAGGCCGAAGATCTGGCCGGGCTCGACCGTGAACGTCACGTCCTCGAGAACCTTGACGCCGCCGAAGTGCAGGCTCACGTCGCGGACTGCAAGCCGAGCCCCCATGGCCCCCACCTTTCGCGTCGTCGCGTGGTCGTGGTCGTCCGGGAGTCGAGTCCCCCCCGTGCTTGGGAAACTACGGACACCCGGCCGGATTGTCAACGATTTTGGTGCGAAGATTCGCGACCGTGACCTTCGACACGATGCTGGCGCGCAGCGCGCGGGGGCGCAGCATCCGATTCCGTTGAACGGAACGGCCCGATCCGAGACGACGGGGCGCGCTCTTACGCTGACCGCAGCTTCCGCAACGAAGAAGGAGGGTCGACGATGACCACGATCACAGACAAGAACGCAGAGTCGCTCGCAGAGGCGATCGAGCGCGCGGGCAGCCCGGTGGAACTGCTGCGCAACCAGAACTGGCCGGCGTTCACATTCCCGGTGGCGCCGGAGTTCACGAACTGGCGCGACGAGCAGCGGGCATGGAACACCTCGGTGGCACTCATGGACCAGTCGCACCACATGACGCAGCTGTTCCTCGACGGCGCCGACCTCATTCCGCTGCTGAGCTCGATCTCGCCGAACACGTTCACGACGTTCCGGCCAGGAGTGGCGAAGCAGCTCATCTCGGTCAACCAGGACGGCTACCTCATCGGCGACGGCATCCTGTTCTACAACTCCGAAGGGCCCGAGGGGCTCGTGCTCATCGGGCACCACATCCTCATCGACTGGGTGCGGTACAACGTCGAGAAGGCGCAGTCGGGCGGCAAGGACGTGCGCTACCGCCTCGAGGCGAACTCGCACATGCGGCAGGGGCCGCCCACGTTCTACCGCTACGAGCTGCAGGGACCGCACGCCGACCTCGTCATGGAGAAGGTGTTCGGCGGGCCGGCGCCCGAGATCAAGTTCTTCCACATCGGCGATGTCGAGATCGCAGGGCGTCCGGTCAAGGCGCTGCGGCACGGCATGGCCGGCCAGCCGGGCTTCGAGTTCTACGGCCCGTGGGAGGACCACGAGATCGTGCTGAACGCGCTCATGGAGGCCGGCGCGGAGCACGACATCCGCCGCGTCGGAGCGAAGGCGTACTCGTCGTCGCCGCTCGAGTCGGGCTGGGTGCCCACGCCCTTCCCCGCCGTCTTCGACGACGACTTCGCCGAGTACCGCGACTGGCTCCCGGCAGCCCGGATCGGCTCGGTCGGCGGCTCGCTGTACTCGACCGACATCCACGACTTCTACATGACGCCGTTCGACATCGGGCTCGGCCGCTCCGTGCGCTTCGACCACGACTTCCACGGCCGCGAGGCGCTCGAGAAGCACGCCGAGAATCAGCGGCGCCGCAAGGTCACGCTGATCTGGAACGCCGAGGACGTCGCCGCGGTCGTGCGCTCGCAGCTCGAGCCGGGCACACCCGCGAAGTACCTCGACTTCCCCAAGGCGCGCTACGGGCTGTACCAGATGGACGAGATCCTGAAGGACGGCGAGCGGGTGGGGATATCGACGGATGCCGGGTACGTGGCGTACGACCAGCTGTACATGTCGCTCGCCACCCTGGACGCCGGCATCCGCGACGGCGAAGAGGTCGAGGTGGTGTGGGGCGAGAACCCGATCTCGCGCAAGGACGGCGTCGACGCCGACCACCGGCAGGTGCGGATCCGCGCGACGGTCGCCCCCGCGCCGTACCACGACTACGCCCGGACGGTGTACCGCCAGAACGCCTGAGCTGCTTCCCCCTCCGGCGCCCGCGGCTCGTCGCAGGTTCCGCTGAGCGGAACCGCGGCGCCGGAGTGGGGTTAGCATGGCGGCGTCGAGGAGGATGCCGTGGCACGAGGATCGGCCGGAGAGTCGGTGCTTCACCGGCACCTGCGCGTGCTCGAGAGCTTCGATGCGTGGCATCCGTTCCTCACGCTGACCGAGATCGCCGATGCCTCGGGCATCCCGCCGTCGAGCGCGCACCGCCTCATCGCCGAGCTCGAGCACGAGGGCCTGCTGGAGCGCCTGCCGGATCGGACCTACCGTCTCGGCGTGCGCCTTTGGGAGTTCGCGAGCCGCACACCCGGCGCGGTCGGGCTGCGCGAGATCGCCCGCCCGTGGCTGGGTGCGGTCCACGAGCGGGTGCGGCAGCACGCCCAGCTGGGCGTGCTGAGCGGGCGGGACGTGCTCTTCATCGATCGGATGTCGACCCGCGACGCCGTCGTCAACGCGACGCTGATCGGCGGCCGCATCCCGCTGCACGCGTCGTCGAGCGGGCTGGTGCTGCTGGCGCACGCCGATGCGTCGCTCGTCGCAGACGTGATCGCCGCAGGTCTGCGGACCTACACGGAGCGCACGATCCGCACGGGCCCGGAGCTGCGCGCCGTGCTGCGGCGCGTGCGGGAGGAGGGCTACGCCGTCACCGAGGGCCACATCCACCCCGAGTCGCGCGGGATCGCGGTGCCCGTGTCCGGCCCCGGTGGCACCGTGTACGCGGCGATCGGTGTCGTGGTACCCAACGACGGCGCCTCCACGCACGCGTACGCCGAGCTGCTGCGCCGCGCGGCCACCGGGATCGCGCGCGACCTCGCGGTCGCGTACCGGCCAGACGTCGACGAGCGCACGCACGGCATCCGCTCGCTCATGAGCGGCTCACGGCGCTCGCTCGAGTACCTCGAGAGCCTCGACGCCGACCCGCGCACCTCGGGTGCGCTCCCCGCCCTCGGCCCCGCGCCGGTGCCCTAGGTCGACGCCATGACGACGATCGCGGTCCTGGGGCTCGGCGAAGCTGGCCGGCGCTACGCGCGCGGGCTCGCACACGCCGGGGCGGTGGTGCGCGGCTTCGATCCCGCACACGACCTCGGCGACCCCGACGTGCCGCAGTTCGCCTCCCTCGCCGACGCCCTCGCCGGGGCCGATGTCGCCCTGAGCCTCGTGACCGGCCATGCCGCAGCATCCGTCGCCCGCGATGCCCTGCCGCACGTCGCCGCGGGTGCCGTCTACGCCGACCTCAACACCGGGGCGCCCGAGCTCAAGCA
>DATEOM010000099.1:0-9669 GCA_035274105.1 Microbacterium sp. | reverse complement strand
ACGGCGTCGGCCGTCCACGCGCCGGCGCCGCGGGGAGGCGCGAGGAAACGGTCGATCAACGCTGCTCCTGTTCGTCGGGGAGGGTGAGCACAGCCTGCACGGGGAGATGATCGGACGCCCAGACGCCGGCGAACAGGCGGGCGTTGATCGCCGCCTGCTGGACCATCACGTCCCTGGTGACCAGGATCCAATCGATGCGGGCACGGTCGGGTCGCGGGGTGCGGTAGTTCGCGAACGTTCCGACGGATGCTGTCGCCCGGTGCTCGGCGACGGACCAGGCATCCCGCAACCCGCCGTCGAGCATCTCGCGCAGGGTCCGCGATCCGGCGCCGGCGTTGAGGTCTCCGGTCAGCACGGTGGGAGCGGAGCCGATGATGGCCTTGAGCGCGTCCGCGGATCGCACGCGCGAGCGCGCGGAGAACGGATCGAGATGCGTGTTCACGGCGGCGAAGCGACCGCCGGTGGCGCGGTCGCGGAAGCGGGCGGTCACCGCGATGCGGGGGATCATGTTGCCCCACGACCGGGAACCCGCCTCGTGCGGGTACTCCGACAGCGCCGTCTGCTCCCAGTCCAGGAGCTCGAGCCGCTCGGCGTCGTAGAAGAGCGGGCAGGCCTCACCCGTTCCGCGACGCCCGTGTCCTCGTCCGACGAACCGGTAGCGCCGCCCCAGGGAGACGAGCACCGTGTCGGCCTGGTCGGGCATGACCTCCTGCAGCCCCGCGATCGTGGGCTGCTCCTGGCGGAGCAGGGCGCGTACCGCAGGGGCGCGATGGCGCCAGCGGTCGGCGCGCCGCCAGGCAAGTCCGTTCATGCGGCGGCGGATGTTGAAGGTCATGACGTGCAGGGCCGGGGGTGCCACCGAGCCGATGAGCGGAACGTCGGCGTGCTCCTGGACCATCGCCCCTCCTCGCGTCTGCTCGGTTCACCGTAGGCGGATACCGCGGCGCCAGGGAGGGGCTTGCACCGGCCGCCGCGCTGCGCGTCGCGGTGCGGCAGTCCGAGCCGAGCTCGTCGCGGAGGCGGCCGCGGAAGCGGGCCAGCATCCGTCATCGCGTCAGCTCGACCGTCGTGCCGACGGAAGGGTCAGAAGACGTCCGCATGGCGCCGAGCGGACGGGGCCTGCAGAGCGGCGCGCGCGAACTCCCGCAGCGTCGGCGGGACGACCCACCCGGCCGCACCGCGCTCGAGTCCGAACAGCGACAGCATCTGGATGAGATCTTCGGCCTCGCGGACGAAGGTGGTGGCGTCGTCCAGCTCGCGATCGCCCATCTCCGAGACGAAAGGGGCGTTCGGCCGGTAGGGGTAGGCGGCCTCGTAGGTCGTGCCCTGCGTGACCCACTCCGGCTTCACGCCCGCACCCGAGAGTTCATCGACACCCAGGGTGGCGGCGACGGGGAGGGCGCCGTCGTTCGCAGCTGCCGCTGCGGCAGCCCTGATCGCCTTCGCGACGACATCGTGCCAGGTGCGGCCGTTCACCGTCGGGCAATCGCAGCTCTTGGCGCAGTCCTGGTCGGCGTACATGTACGAGCGACCGCTCGCGAAGTCGTCGTACCGCCAGTCGGACCGCGAGAGCCGGCGTCGGCCTGCCGTGAGGGCGGCAGCCGCGGAGACAGCCGCCAATCCTCCTTCGCGAGCCAGGCTGCCGTCGGCGATCGCAAGGAGGAGCAGATCGCGGATCACCGACGGCACGATCGACACGTCGGCGACGGCTTCCGCGAGCATGGTCCACAGTGTCGTCGGGGTCGCTGCGGCTGCGACGACCACCTTCTTGGGAACCAGCCGGCCGTTGCGCGAGTACAGGAGGCGCAGGCGGCGGGCAGCCGAAACGAGGTGGAGAACCACCTGCTCGTCGCGATGCAGCGCCTCGCACGCCTCCGCGACGAAGGCGGCATCCACCTTTCCATCTCGGAGGGGCACACCCTCGCGAGCCGCGCGCTGGATGAGCCACCGGAAGTGGTGCGTGAGCGCAGCGGCGTCGTCGGTGGTGACGACGATCGGAAGATCGATCCCCGCCGCCGCGAGGTGGCGGCGAAGCCCCGGCGCGGCGAGGCGCGGGAGCCGATCGGCCAGAGACTGCATCACGCCGGCCGCGCGCGTCGGGGTGTCGTCCGGTGAATCGAGACAGGTCTGCTGCGCGTCGTCGACGTCCAGCGTTCCCGAATCGAAAGAGCCCCACGGCCCCAAGGCGGCGTCGACGCACGCCTGCAGAGATCCGTGGTCGGGATGGCCGGGATCATCGAGGACGGCGACGAGAACTTCGAACTCGTAGGGCCCGCGCGCACACGCGAAGGGAGAGTGACGCTCACCGCCGACGATGCGCGAGCGGGGGACCGAGACGGGGGCGATGTCATCGACACCTCGCTCGATCTCGACGAGCCAGTCGGCGTCACAGGAATGCGTGAAGTAGATCGGTTCGTTCCCGCTCAGCACCGTGCCGACGCGGGCGGTCGTCTCGTCGATGATCGTGGGGTCACGGAAGTCGATCATCGTCCAGCGATCACCCCATCGCCGGCGCGTTCTCGACCATCCGGAGCTTTCGAGGGCGTCGGTGAAGAGGTGGTGCCGGCAGTCGAAGACCGGGAAGACCGACTGCATCACTCTCCTCAGATCCTCCAGCGAGAGGTCGCGGTCGACGACGACCTCCCGCCAGATCTCAGGGTGAGTGCCGGCCAGGGTGAGACGCAGCGGAACGAGGTGGCGCAAGGCGGATGAACGCATGAGCCGAAGGTAGGTGGCTGTGGCAAGCCGTCACCGACCGCGCCGTCGTTCGGTGGAAACGTCGGCCGACCATCGCCCTGGGGAGGAACCGAAGATGCGCATCGGAGTCGGGCTCACGCCGAGCCGAGCTCGCCGCTGAGGCGGCCGTGGAAGCGGGCCGCGGCATCCGTCATCCCGTGCAGTTCGACCGTCGTGCCGCGCGTCTCGTACTTCGTGACGATCGCGTCGAGGGCGGCGACCGTCGAGGCGTCCCACACGTGCGTGCGGGAGAGGTCGATGACGACGTGCGGCGGGTCCTCGGCGTAATCGAACTGCGTGGTGAGGTCGTTGCTCGAGGCGAAGAAGAGCTCGCCGTCGACGCGGTACCGGGCGGTGTCGCCGTCGACCTCGCGCGTCACGGTCGTGAAGTGGGCGACCCGCCGCGCGAACAGCACCATGGCGGCGAGCACCCCGAGGATCACGCCGACAGCGAGGTTGTGGGTCCACACGGTGGCCACGACCGTGACCAGCATCACGAGGGTCTCGCTGAGCGGCATCCGCTTCAGGGTCGACGGACGGATGCTGTGCCAGTCGAACGTCATGACCGAGACCACGATCATCACGGCGACGAGTGCCGCCATCGGAATGAGCCCCACGATGTCGCCGAGGGCGACCACCAGCACCAGGACCCACACTCCGGCGAGGAACGTCGAGATGCGGGTGCGGCCGCCCGAGGTCTTGACGTTGATCATCGTCTGGCCGATCATCGCGCAGCCGCCGGTGCCGCCGAAGAACGCGGAGGCGACGTTGGCGACGCCGAGGCCCCACGCCTCGCGCGTCTTGCGCGAGTGGGTGTCGGTGATGTCGTCGACGAGCTTCGCGGTCATCAGCGACTCGAGGAGGCCCACGAGCGCGGCGGCGAATGCGTAGGGCATGACGATCTGGAGCGTCTCCCACGTGAGTGGCACGTTCGGGATGAGCAGCTCGGGGAGGCTGCGGGGCAGCTCGCCCTGGTCGGCGACATTCGGCACCGCCGAGAGCCCGAACACCACGACGACCACCGTGAGGACCACGATCGCGATGAGCGGCGCGGGGACGGCGCGCGTGATCCGCGGCCAGACGAACAGGATGCCGAGACCGGCCGCCACGAGCACGTACACCGCCCACGGCACGTCGACGAGCTGGGGCAGCTGCGACAGGAAGATCAGGATCGCCAGCGCATTCACGAACCCGACCATGACGCTGCGCGGGATGAACCTCATGAGCTTCGCCACGCCCAGCACCGCGAACAGCACCTGGATGACGCCCGCGAGCGCGATCGTGACGATGAGGTAGTCGGAGCCGTACTCGCGGGCGACGGGCGCGATGACGAGCGCGACCGCGCCCGCGGCGGCGGTGATCATCGCCGGGCGCCCTCCGGTGAACGCGATGACGACCGCGAGCACGAACGACGAGAACAGCCCCACCCGCGGATCGACGCCCGCGACGACCGAGAACGCGATCGCTTCGGGAATGAGGGCGAGCGCCGTCACGAGCCCCGCGATGACCTCGCGGGTGAGCAGGCGCGGCCGGCGCAGCGCCTGCAGCACGGTCGGCTCGCTGCGGTAGCGATCGGCGGATTCTGCGACGGTGGACAAGGATGCTCCTCGGAACGCGCGCGCACCGTTGCGCCCGTAAGGGATGGGGAAGGGATGGATGCTGCGACCCGCGCGGCCCTTCGACTCTAGCCGCGCGTACCCGACGACGCGGCCGATCTCAAGGGCCTCCCGAGGCGCCCGCGTGCTCGCAAGAATCGCGGAATGACTTTGCGGGGCCGCCGTGCGGCCGCGGCAGCCGGCATCCGTCCCCGCCCGGAGGAGGCACGATGAAGATCACCGACACGAGCGACCTGTGGTGGAAGAGCGCCATCGTCTACTGCCTCGACGTCGAGACCTTCATGGACGCCGACGGCGACGGGACCGGCGACATGCAGGGCCTCGCGCAGCGCATCGACTATCTCGCGCAGCTGGGTGTGACGTGCCTGTGGCTCATGCCGTTCTACCCGACCCCCGACCGCGACGACGGGTACGACATCACGGACTTCTACGGGGTGGATCCGCGGCTCGGCAACCACGGCGAGCTCGTCGAGGTGATCCGCACCGCCAACGACCGTGGCATGCGGGTGATCGTGGACCTCGTCGTGAACCACACGTCGGATCGGCATCCGTGGTTCCTCAAGGCGAAGCGGAGCGTGAACTCGCCCTACCGGGACTACTACGTGTGGCGCGACGATCCGCCGCCGAAGGGGCAGAAGAACACGGTGTTCCCGGGAGAGGCGAAGGGCATCTGGACCGAGGACGAGGCGTCGGGGCAGTGGTACCAGCACAGCTTCTACGAGCACCAGCCCGACCTCAACATCGCGAACCCCGTCGTGCGCGACGAGCTGGCGAGGGTGATCGGCTTCTGGCTGCAGCTGGGCGTGGCGGGGTTCCGCGTCGACGCGGTCCCCTTCTTCCTCGAGCTGCCGAAGGGTGCCCAGATCCCCGACCCGCACGAGCTGCTGCGCGACTTCCGGCGGTTCCTGCAGCGCCGCTCGAGCGAGGCGATCCTGCTCGGCGAGGTGAACCTGCCGTACGACCAGCAGGTCGAGTACTTCGGGGGAGCGGAGGTGAACGAGCTCTCGATGCAGTTCGACTTCATCGGGATGCAGGCGTTCTATCTCTCCCTCGCGCGCAAGAATCCTGCGCCGCTCATCGAAGCCGTGACCTCGCGCCCTGCGCTCCCCGAGGACGTGCAGTGGGCGAACTTCCTCCGCAACCACGACGAGCTGACGCTCGACAAGCTGACGGATGCGGAGCGCGAGGAGGTGTTCGAGGCCTTCGCACCCGACGAGCGCCAGCGTGTCTACGGTCGGGGGATCACACGTCGCCTGCCCCCGATGCTCGGGGATCCGCGGCGGGTCCGTATGGCCTACAGCCTGCTCTTCACCCTCCCGGGGACCCCGGTGCTGTTCTACGGCGAGGAGATCGGGATGGGCGAGAACGCCGAGATCCCCGGGCGCCTCGCGGTCCGCACGCCGATGCAGTGGACGGGGGAGAAGAACGGCGGATTCTCTTCGGCGCCGCCGTCGCGGCTCATCGCGCGCCCGCCGGGCGACGGCTACGCGCCCGAGCACGTCAACGCCGCGGCCCAGATCGAGGACCGTGAGTCGCTCCTGCACTTCTTCCGCGACCTGATGTCGCGCTACCGGATCTCGCCCGAACTCGGCTGGGGCGCGTTCGAAGTGCTCGAGCAGCCGGAGCCGGCCGTCCTCGTGCACTCGCTGAGGGCGGACGTCGGCCGCATGGTGGCGCTCCACAACTTCGACGAGGTTCCGGCGACGACGCGGTTCGCACTGCCGGACGAACCCGAGGGCACATGCCTCGTCGACCTCCTGGGCTCGGAGCGCATCGAGCTCGATGACAAGGGCCGTGTCGAGCTCGAAATGCCCGGCTACGGCTACCGCTGGCTGCGGGTGGCGCGCCCGGGCGACGGGCGGGTGTCGTAGCGACGCAGCCGCGCGTCCAGGTCACGGGGCACCCCGGAGTAACGTGGAGGCCGATGTCGGGATCGGTGTTCACAGGGCATCTGCCCGGTGATCGGGCGTACCGCCGGCTCATCGCGGGGCTGTTCTTCGCCGGCGTCGCGACGTTCGCACAGCTGTACTCGCCGCAGGCGGTGCTGCCGCTCATCGCCGCCGAGTTCGCCGTGCCCCCGGCGACGGCCGCGCTCACCGTCTCGGTCACGACGCTCGCGCTCGCCGTCACCGTCATCCCGTGGTCGGCAGTCGCCGACCGCGTCGGAAGGGTCCCGGCGATGACGGTCGGCATCATCGCCGCCACCGTGTTCGGCCTGCTCGCGCCGTTCAGCCCCGACCTCGGCACGCTGCTCGTCCTGCGGCTGCTCGAGGGCGTGGGTCTCGGCGCGGTTCCGGCGATCGCCCTCGCGTACCTCAGTGAGGAGGTGGATGCCGCGCACACGGCGGCCGCCGCGGGCAGCTACATCGCCGGCACGACGATCGGCGGGCTGGCGGGCCGCATCGTCGCGGGACCGGTCGGCGACGTCGCCGGATGGGAGATCGGAGTCCTCGTCGTCGCCATCGTGTGCGCGATCTCGGCCCTGGCGTTCCTGATGCTGGTGCCGAAGGCTCGAGGCTTCGTGGCGATGCGGCATCGGCCGGAGCCCGGGCCCTCGCTGCGGCACCGTCTCGCCGCGAATCTGCGATCGCGACGGCAGCTCGCCCTCTACGCGCAGGGGTTCCTGCTGATGGGCGGGTTCGTCGCGCTCTACAACTACCTCGGCTTCGCGCTCGCCGGGCCGCCGTACTCTCTGCCGCATTGGGCGGTCAGTCTGCTGTTCCTCGCCTACCTCGCCGGCACGGTCGCGTCTCCGGTCGCCGGAACGCTCGCATCGCGCTTCGGCCGGCTCCCGGTGCTGCTGGTCTCGAGCAGCGTGATGGCGGCGGGCGCGATGCTCACGCTCGCGCCGAACGTGCCTGTGGTCCTGGCGGGCCTCCTGGTCTTCACGGCCGGCTTCTTCGCCGCGCACGCGGTCGCCTCCGGCTGGGCGCCGGTCGCGAGCACCCCGGATGCGCGCGCACAGGCCTCGTCGCTGTACTACCTCGGCTACTACGGCGGATCGAGCCTGTTCGGCTGGGCGCTGGGCCTCGTGTTCGCCACGACGGGATGGGACGGCGTCGCGTTCGCGGTGCTCGCGCTGATCGCGACGGCGGTGCTCCTGGCGGTCGCGTGGCTGCGGCCGGTGGCGGCCGGCACGTCGTGATGCACGATCGGATGCTGCGGCCGGAGGGATCCGTGACGGAACAGTGGAGCGTTCCCGACGCCGCGTCAAGGGGGTGTCGACCGTTCACCTCGTCGTCCTAGAGTCGCTCAGGTGGTGGACCGAGCAAGCGCCCAGCCCGACCACTCGGGTTTTCGCGCCGACATCCAGGGCCTGCGTGCGATCGCGGTCGGGGCCGTCCTGCTCTATCACGCGGGCCTTCCCTTCCTGCCGGGCGGCTACGTCGGGGTCGACGTGTTCTTCGTCATCTCGGGCTTCCTCATCACGTCCCATCTGCTGGGGCAGCTGAAGCGGCACGGCAGGCTGAAGTTCGGGGAGTTCTACGCACGACGGGCCCGCCGCATCCTGCCGGCATCCTTCGTCGTGCTCGTCCTCTCCGTCGCGGCGGCGCTCATCTGGTACCCGCCGCTGCTCATGAAGGACCTCTGGGCGGCGGCGGTCGCCACCGCGCTGTACGTGCCGAACTACTTCTTCGCCTCCGCGAACTCGGACTACCTGGCCGAGTCGTCGAACCCCTCCCTCTTCCAGCACTACTGGTCGCTGGGCGTCGAGGAGCAGTTCTACCTCCTGTGGCCGGCGCTGCTCGCACTGGTGTGGGTGCTGGTCCGCTCCCGGCGGGGACTGATCGCCGTGCTCGTCGCGGTGGTCGCCGCCTCGTTCGCGCTGTGCGTGTGGCTCACTTTCGCGGCGCAGCCGTGGGCGTTCTTCTCACTGCCCTCGCGCGCGTGGGAGCTCGGCGTCGGCGGGCTCGTGGCCGTGCTGCTGCAGCGCAGACCCGGGATCGTCGGTGAGCGGTGGGCAGCGCCCCTCGGGTGGGCGGGGATCGCCGCGGTCGCAGCATCCGTCCTCTTCTTCTCGTCCGAGACGCTCTTCCCGGGCGCCGCGGCGGCACTGCCCGTCGTCGGCACGGCGGCCGTGATCGCGGCGGGTGAGACGCGGCGCGGGCCGACACGCGTGCTGTCGACCCGGGGCATGGTGTTCATCGGGACGATCTCGTACTCGCTGTACCTCGTGCACTGGCCGGCGATCGTGCTGCCCGGCACCGCGCTTCCGGGGGAGCTGCCGCTGTGGACGACGCTCGGCATCGCGGTCGCGTGCGTGCCGGTGGCGTGGCTGCTGTACCGGTCCGTGGAGGATCCGGTGCGCCGCGCCCCGCTGCTCACGAAACGGCGCGCCCGCGTCACGCTGGCCGGCGCGCTCGCCGGATCGCTCGCGTGCCTCGGCCTCGCAAGCGCCGCGTACGCGGTGGCCGACACGCGCTCGCTGCACGCGGAGCGCGGGGCGTCGAGCACCGTCATCGTCGACGCCCCGCGCGGCACCGACTTCGTGCCCGACAACCTCGCGCCCGCGCTGCGGGACGCACGCGACAGCCTTCCCGAGGTCTACGAGGACGGCTGCATGCGCGCCACCGCGGCGACGGACGCCGAGGGCTGCGTCTACGGCGATCCGGCGGCTCCCCGCATCGTGCTCGTGGGCGATTCGCACGCGGCGCAGTGGTTCCCCGCGCTCGAGGGCTTCGCGACGTCGGCCGGGTACTCGGTCGAGGTGCACACGAAGAGCTCCTGCCCCGCGGCGGACATCGAGTCGCTGCGCCGGGGCGCGCCCTTCCCGCAATGCCCCGAATGGCGCGACGCCGTGATCGACCGCATCAACGCCTCGCCTCCCGCCTTGGTGGTCCTGGCGACCTTCATCGATCCGGAGCTCGCTCCGGGCGTCGAGGACGACGCGAAGACGTGGGCGGCGGCGTTCGGCCGCACCCTCGACGCGATCGACGCGCCCGTCGCGATGATGGCAGACACCCCCGATATGCGGGAGGACCCGGCCCCGTGCCTGTCGGCGCACCTCTCCGACGCCGAGGCGTGCGCCCAGCCCCGGACGGTCGCGCTTGACGGGCCGGCCCGCGAGGCCGAGGAGACCGCCACCGCCGAGCGCGGCGTGCCGCTCGTCGATCTCAACGAGTACCTCTGCGGCGCCGACGCGTGCCCCCCGATCATCGGCAACACGCTGGTCTACCGCGACTCCCACCACCTCACCGCCGAGATCAGCGCCGACCTGGCCGACGTGCTCGGCCGGACGCTGCAGCCGCTGCTGCCTCCGGGCGCGGGCGGCTGAGCGGGACGACGCCTCGCCGGCCGGCCATCGGTCGTCCTGCCG
>DATEOM010000098.1:0-2181 GCA_035274105.1 Microbacterium sp. | reverse complement strand
GTGGCGGGGCGCATGGTCGTCGCGGATGCCGAGCCAGGGCCGTCGGTGCTGCGCTCGGGATGGGGTGGATGGGCAGGGTGGTGGGGGCGCATGGTCGTCGCGGAGGCCGAGCCAGGGGCCGTCGGTGCTGTGCTCGGGATGGGTGGATGGGCGGCACGAGATTGGTCACAGCGTCAGAGTCATCGAGCACCGCGAGTTCGTGCTCGAGGCGAAGATCGCGTCGGACGAGCACGCACGGGACGAGCGCGTGCGTCGTCACGATCGCCAAGCTCTTGGTTGTCTTGTTGGGCCTGCAGGTGTTTCGTGAGCGCTGCCATGAACCTGTCACCTTGTGCGAGCGCCGTGCTCGATTCGTCGGCCGCTTGCTCGACGAGGATCTGCACCCGCACCAAGGCGCGTCTCGCTGTGGCGCCGCCGGGATAGCGCAGCTCATCGGCCGCATCGCAGGCGACCTGTGCGATGGTGTCGACGCGCAAGATCGCAGCGCGGAGACTCTCGATCGCATCCGCAGGGCGGAAGTCGTCTGGGGGAGCATGGCGCGCGGTTGTGTCGTCGAGATGGCGAGGGTCAGACATCGTCGCCCCCAAGCTCGTCCGGGATCCTCGTGGGTGCCGGGCCAGGCGCCGCCGGTGTTGCGTTCGGGATGGACGGGTTTGTTGGCTCGGCGGTGCCCCCGGCCTGCGCTTCCTCGATCCGGATGCTCTTGCCGGTCATCTCGACGACGATCGCGTGGTGAACGAGCCGGTCGACCGCGGCGGCGGTGGTCATCGGGTCCTTGAAGATCCGGTCCCACTCGCTGAACACCAGGTTGCTGGTGATGATCACGGTGCGCCGCTCATAGCGTTCGGCGAGGAACGTGAACAGCACCTCCATCTCCTCGCGGTTCTGCTGGACGTAGCCGATGTCGTCGCAGATCACGGCGTCGAAGCCGTCGAGCACCGCGAGCTCGTCCTCGAGACGCAGCTCGCGCTTGGCGACCAGCAGGCGCTGGACGAGCGCGTAGGTCGCGGTGAACAGCACGCGATACCCGCGCTGGATCAGCTCATAGCCGATCGCGCACACCAGGTGCGTCTTGCCGCGACCCGGCCGGCCGAACGCGAGCAGGTTGTCACCTCGCTCGACGAACGCGCCCTCGCACAGCGTCGGCAGCATCGTGGCGACCTTGATCGGCAAGCGCGAACGGTTGAGCGTCGCGAGCGTCTTGTCGCCCGGCAGCCCCGCGCTGCGCAGGTTGCGCTCGATCCGGCGCCGGCGGCGCTCGTGCACCTCGAGCTCGACGAGGTGGTGGAGGTAGCGGACGAACGTCCAGCCTTCGCGCTCGGCGAGCTGCGCGATCTCCTCGGCGTGCTGCGCGATGGTGGGCAGCTTCAGCGCGCGCAGCAACATCACGAGCGCGGCCAACGGTGCGGACGCCATCATGCGGCCTCCTGCGGGTCGAGCAACGCGTCGTACTCGGTGAGATCGACCGGCATCGCCGCGAGCGCGGGGACCTCGATCGCCGCCGCCGTCGCGGTCATCGCCTTGACCGCATCGACGCTGATCGGCGTGCCGGCGGTCTGCAGCTGCGCGAGCGCCGCCGCGACGTCGGCCTCCATCGTGCTCGCCGCGAGGTGCAGGATCCGGAGGTACTCGAGGTCGCCCTTGGTCCCCGGCCGCGCGGCCTGGATCGCGTCGTAGGCGGTGCGGAACACCAGCGACGGGAACATCTCCTCGCGGTACACGTAGCGCGCGAACCCGCCCGGCTTGCGAACGAGCGACCAGATCACGTGCCGGTAGTCGATCCGATGCAGGTTGCGACCGCGGAGCCGCTCGCACGCGAGCTGGACCTCGTCGGCGAACCGGACCTCGAGCCGGTCCTCGAAGATCCGGACGCGGACCCACTCGCCCATCAGCCGCGATGGCACCGAGTACGCGCAGTGCTTGACGCGCACCGTGCTCCACTCGCTGACCTTCACGTCCTCCTCGACATACTCGGGCAGCTTCGCGATGTCGAGCTCGCGCATCGCCGCGAGGTCCTCGGCGACGCGGCGCCCGCGATTCGCGTTGGCCTTGCGCAGCGTCTCGTCGATGAACGCCTGCCATGCGTCCACGCTCTCGAAGTCGCGGCTGCCGCGCACCAGCAGCGCCTGCTCGAGCCGGCGCTTGATCGCGCCGTTGCTGGCCTCGACATCGCCGTTCTGC
>DATEOM010000097.1:0-4178 GCA_035274105.1 Microbacterium sp. | reverse complement strand
AGCGCCTTGGCGTCGTCGGTCGCGGCCTGCACGATGCGCCCGGCGACCTCTACGACGTCGCCGACTCCCCGTACTCGCAGGACCGCTCGCAGCGTGTCATCGCGCCGAGCCCGTGCCGCGGCATCCGTCGCCAGCCGCTGCGCCATGCCGATGTGCCGCTGCGCGTGGCGGGCGGACTGCTCGGCGATCGCGGGGTCCACGCCGCTGCGTCGCACGATGAGGTCGGCGACGTCGGCGACGTCGGGCTCGCGCAGGCGCAGCGTGCGCACCCGGGAGCGGATCGTCGGCAGCAGGTCGGCGTCGCTCGGCGCGCACAGCACCCAGACGGTGCGCTCGGGCGGCTCTTCGAGCGCCTTCAGCAGGACGTTGGAGGTGCGCTCAGCCATGCGGTCGGCGTCTTCCATCACGATGACGCGGTAGCGCCCGAGCGACGGCGCGAAGTACGACCGCTCGACGAGGGCGCGTGCGTCTTTGATGGAGATGATGACGCCCTCGGTGCGCAGCGCGGTGAGGTCGGGGTGGGTGCCGCCGAGCACCTGATGCATCGTTCGCTCATCGCCCGGCTCGGCGATGAGCGCAGCCGCGAAGGCGTGGGCGAGCGTCGACCGGCCGGAGCCGGGAGGGCCGGTGATGAGCCACGCGTGGGTCATCGACGCGGGATCGGATGCTGCGTCCCTGAGCGCCGCGACGGCATCGGGCTGCCCCCACACGTCGCCCCAGGGGAACGCCTCGTCGTCCGCCGCGGGAGACGCCCCAGCGACAGCGGCGACCGGCTCCATGCCGACCAGCCTAACCGTGGCGTCGGACACCGGCTGTGCGTCCGCCGAGCGTTCGCCTCATGCGAGCAGCGGCTCCACACGCGCGCGCACGGCGGCGGCGAGCTCGTCCGGCGGAAGCGCCGCATCCAGCACGAGGAACCGCTCGGGCTCTGCCGCGGCGAGCGCCAGGAACTCCTCCCGCACGCGGGCGTGGAAGTGCTCCTTCTCGGCCTCGAGGCGGTCGAAGGGCTTGTCGTCGGCATCGAGGCGCTCGCGAGCCGATGCCGGATCGAGGTCGAGGAGCACAGTGACGTCGGGGAGGAGTCCCCCGGTCGCCCACAGCGACAGGTCGCGCACCTCGCCGCGTCCGAGGACGCGTCCGGCGCCCTGATAGGCGACGGACGAGTCGAGGTAGCGGTCCTGGATCACGACCTCGCCGCGCGCGAGCGCGGGACGAACGAGCGTCTCGATGTGGTGCGCCCGGTCCGCGGCGTACAGCAGGGCCTCCGCCCGAGGAGCGACCTCGCCCCGGTGATGAAGGACGATGTCGCGGATGAGCACGCCGACCTCGGTGCCGCCGGGCTCGCGCGTGCGCACGACGGTGCGTCCGGCATCCGTGAGCCACGCGTCGAGAAGCGCCGCCTGCGTCGTCTTGCCGACGCCGTCGCCGCCCTCGAACGTGACGAAGAGACCGCGGGCGCTGTCGCCGGCCGCCGTCACTTCTTCGCCGCGGGCTTGCGCGTCGTCGTCGTGCGCCGGGCGGGTTTCTTCGCGGGGCCCTTCGCACGCTTGTCGACGAGCAGCTGCACGGCGCGCTCGAAGGTGACCTCCATCGCGTCCTCGCCGCGCGGGATGGTCGCGTTCGTCTCGCCGTCGGTGACGTACGGGCCGAAGCGGCCGTCCTTGAGCTTGATCGGCTTGCCGCTGGTGGGGTCGGCCTCGAACTCCTTCAGAGCCGACGACGCGCCACGCGCCCCGTACTTCGGCTGCGCGTAGACGGCGAGCGCCTCTTCGAGCGTGATGTCGAAGATCTGCTGCTCGTTCTGCAGCGTGCGGGAGTCTGTGCCCTTTTTCAGGTAGGGCCCGTAGCGGCCGTTCTGCGCCGTGATCGGGGCTTCCGTCTCGGGGTCGATGCCGACCGTCCGGGGCAGATCGAGCAGCTTCAGCGCGGTGTCGAGGTCGATCGTGTCGACCGACATCGACTTGAAGAGCGACGCCGTGCGCGGCTTCGGCGCCGCCTCCTTCTTCGCACCGCGCTTCTTGGGCGCGGGCTCGGGCTCGACGGCGACGACCTCGCCGGTCTCCTCATCGACGGCCTCTTCGGCGGGCGGGTCGGTCTCCTGCACGTAGGGACCGAAGCGGCCGTCCTTCACGACGACGAGCTTGCCGTTTGCGGGGTTCTCCCCCAGCACGCGGTCGCCCGCGACCGGGGCGTCGATGAGCTCCTGCGCGCGGGCCGGAGTCAGTTCGTCGGGCGCGAGGTCCTCGGGGATGTTGACGCGCCGCGGCTCGGCCTCCGGCTTCTCCTTGTCGGCGACTTCGAGGTACGGACCGTACTTGCCGAACCGCAGCGTCGCGACGTCGCCGATGGGCGTCGAGTTGAGCGCGCGGGCGTCGATCTCGCCGAGGTTGTCGACGATGTTGCGGAGGCCGACGTGGTCGGTCCCCCCGAAGTAGAAGTCCTGCAGCCAGTCCTGGCGCTTCTGCTCGCCGCGGGCGATCGCGTCGAGGTCGTCCTCGAGCGCCGCGGTGAAGTCGTAGTCGACCAGGTCGGCGAAGTGCTGCTCGAGCAGGCGCACGACGCTGAACGCGAGCCAGCTCGGGATGAGCGCCTGGCCCCGCTTGGTGACGTAGCCGCGGTTGAGGATCACGTCGATGATGCTCGCGAACGTGGAGGGGCGGCCGATGCCCTTCTCCTCGAGCGCCTTGACGAGGCTCGCCTCGGTGTAGCGGGGCTTCGGGCTGGTCGCGTGGCCCTTCGGCTCGACGTCGCGCAGACGCAGCACGTCGCCCACGGCCAACGCGGGGAGCGACTGGTCGTCGGACTTGTCGCTGTCGCCGCGCTTCTCGTCGCGACCCTCCTCGTAGGCCTCGAGGAAGCCCTTGAAGGTGTAGACGGTTCCGGATGCCGTGAACTCGGCGCGACGGCCGGCCGCCGAGACCTCGAGGGTGACGGTGGTGGTCTCGTACTTCGCGTCCGACATCTGGCTGGCCATCGTGCGCTTCCAGATGAGGTCGTACAGGCGCAGCTCGTCGCGGTCGAGCTGGCCGGAGACCTCGGACGGCGTGCGGAAGGTCTCGCCCGACGGGCGGATGGCCTCGTGCGCCTCCTGCGCGTTCTTGCTGTTGTTGCGGTAGCTGCGCGGGTTCGGCGGCACCGACTTGTCGCCGTACATCGCGACCGCCTGCTCGCGCGCGGCCTGCACGGCCTGCGTCGACAGGGCCGTCGAGTCGGTGCGCATATAGGTGATGTACCCCTTCTCGTAGAGACGCTGTGCGACGCCCATGGCGTGCTTGGCGCTCATCGAGAGCTTGCGACCGGCCTCCTGCTGGAGGGTCGAGGTCGTGAACGGGGGCTTCGGGCTGCGGGTTCCGGGCTTGGACTCCAGGGCGGTGACGGATGCCTCGGCCGCCGCTTCGATCGCGGCGGCGAGTTCGCGCACCTGAGCCTCGTCGAGGACGAGGACGGCCTTCTTCAGCGCACCGCGGTCGTCGAAGTCGGTGCCGCGTGCGAGCACCGCACCGTCGACACGGGCGAGGCGGGTCGAGAAGGACTCGTCGATGCCCTGGGGACGGTTCGGCGCGGCGAGCGCCTCGATGTCCCAGTAGGACGCCGACACGAACGCCATGCGCTCGCGCTCGCGGTCGACGACCAGTCGCGTCGCGGCCGACTGGACGCGGCCGGCGGAGGTGCCCTGCTGCACCTTGTACCAGAGCACGGGGCTGACGTCCCAGCCGTAGAGACGGTCGAGGATGCGGCGGGTCTCCTGCGCGTCGACGAGTGCCAGGTCGAGTTCGCGGGTATTGCCGACGGCGGCCTGGATCGCGTCCTTGGTGATCTCGTGGAACACCATGCGCTTGACGGGAACCTTCGGCTTGAGCGTCTGCAGCAGGTGCCACGCGATGGCTTCGCCTTCGCGGTCTTCATCGGTGGCGAGCAGGAGCTCGTCCGCCCCCTTCAGTGCGCGCTTGAGCTCGGCGACCGTCTTCTTGCCGCGCTCGCTCTCGACGTAATAGGGGTCGAAGCCGTTGTCGATGTCGATCGAATACTTCCCATAGGCCTGCTTCTTATCGGCCGGGATGTCGCGCTTGTCCGCCAGGTCGCGGATGTGCCCGACCGAGCTGAGCACCTCGTAGCCATCGCCGAGGTACCCCTGGATCGACTTCATCTTCGTCGGTGACTCGACGATGACGAGCTTC